>DATCNF010000088.1:0-1946 GCA_036565325.1 Candidatus Dormiibacterota bacterium
TTCCAGCGCCAGCAGCCAGGTCCGGAGCCCCCGCTCCGGCAGTGAGCCGCCGCCCACCGCCGACTCGGCGGCGACCAGCGAGGAGGCCACGC
Organism: Candidatus Dormiibacterota bacterium; assembly: GCA_036565325.1. Classification (GTDB taxonomy): domain Bacteria; phylum Chloroflexota; class Dormibacteria; order Dormibacterales; family Dormibacteraceae; genus CF-28. The sequence goes on from DATCNF010000088.1 coordinate 93, forward strand.
CGCGGTCGGCCAGCTTGACCATCCAGAAGCCGGCGCGGCGCCGCAGGTCATCGGGGTCGGCGGTCAGCATTGACTGCACCGGTCCCGGCCGGCCCAGAAGGCGCTCGCGCAAGGTCACCTCGAGCGCCGCCATCGTCATCTTGTCGATTCGGAGCGCTCGTGCCAGCGGGTGCCGCGCCAGCTTGCGGACCAGGTCCGCGCGGCCGAGCACGATGCCCGACTGCGGGCCGCCGAGCAGCTTGTCGCCCGAGAACAGGACCAGGTCGGCGAGGCCCAGCGACCCCTGCACGGTGGGCTCGTCGGCGATCGGCTCCAGCGCCCCGCTGCCGAGGTCGTCGATCAGGGGCACGCCCCGCCGGCGCGCCAGCTCGGAGAGCTCGACCAGGCTCGCGCTCTCGGTGAACCCGGTGATGCGGTAGTTGGACGTGTGCACGCGCAGGAGCGCCCCCGTGCGCTCGCCGATCGCCTCCTCGTAGTCGCTGAGGCGCGTGCGGTTGGTCGTGCCAACCTCGACCATCCGCGCGCCGGACAGCCGCATCACGTCGGGCATTCGGAAGGAGCCGCCGATCTCGACCAGCTGCCCGCGCGAGACCACCACTTCCCGCCCGCGCGCCAGGGCCGCCAGCGCCAGCAGCGTGCCCCCGGCGTTGTTGTTGACGACCAGCGCAGACGGCGCGCCCGTGAGCCTGCGCAGGAGGCCCGCCAGGAGCGCGGCCCGCTCGCCCCGACGGCCGGTCTCCAGGTCGAGCTCGACGTTGCCGTAGGCGGCCGCGGCGGCGGCGGCCGCCGCCGCCGCCCCGAGGCTCAGGGGCGCGCGGCCCAGGTTGGTGTGCAGCACCACGCCGGTGCCGTTGATCACGCGGCGCAGTTGGGGCGCGGTCCAGGCCGCGAGGCGCGCCGCCACGGCCGCCTCGCGGTCGGCATCCGCAACCACGCCCGACTCGCGCTCGACCGCCAGCTGCTCGCGCACGGCGTCCGCCAGCAGGCGGTGGGGGTAGTGCTCTTTCAGCCGCGCGTAGGCGGGCTGGTTGAGGAGCGTCCCTACAGCGGGCAGGGCTGCAGGCTTATGTACGCCGCGCATCGGCCGAGTATGAGCAGCGACGCCGGTTCGAAGAAGATCCCCACCACCGCGCCCAGGACGCTGAACCGGAGCAGCAGCGGACCGAAGAAGATGGCGACGGCGCAGACGATCCAGATCGTCTGCCGGTTCATCTCCGCCTGCGTGAAGAATCGGGGCGACCGCCGGCGCAGCAAGGCGGCGAGGATCTCCCAGCCGTCGAGACCGGGCACGGGCAGCAGCTGGAACGCGAAGATCGCCAGGTTGAGGAAGTAGATGGCGAAGACTTCCCAGGCCAGCAGCTGCAACGGCTGGAGGCTGGTCGGCGAGGGCCCGACGCCCGACAGCAGGATGATCCGCAGCGCGATCCCGAACAGGATCGCGATCGCAAGGTTGGCCAGCGGCCCGGCCAGGCGGTAAAGGGCCCGCCGGCCGCCGGTATAGCCGAGCTTGCTCTCCTGGATCGGCGCCGGGCGGCCCCAGCCCACGTTGGCCAGGAAGACGGCGATCAGCCCATAGGTGTCGATGTAGCGGCGAAATTGCGGCTTGAGGTAGCCCCAGTGGCGCACCGAGCGATCACCCAGGAGGTAGGCGCCGAGGGCGTGACCTATCTCGTGGGCGGGGATCGCGATCAGCGCGGCCGGTATCAGGTACAGCGACCAGATCAGGAACTGGACCGGGTCTCCAATCAATAAAGGGGCCCCCCAAAAATCGCCAGATTTTTTGGGGATTTCAATCGATGTCTATCTTGCTCAGGCGCTCGCGCTTCGGCGCCGACTTGCGGCCCTTGGCGGCGC
>DATCNF010000089.1:0-1934 GCA_036565325.1 Candidatus Dormiibacterota bacterium
TCCCAAGGGCTCCGTCAGCACAGCCTGGATGGCAGCGTGCACAACCGAACGAGCCTTCCCGGGCCGAACCGCCGCCGCCAGCTTGGTCACCGGCCCGAAGACCTCCAGCAGCGGCAGCCGCTGGTGGGTGTGGCCGGCCGGGTGGGACTCCGGCAGCTGCGCCGAGATCGCGACCAGGGGCTCGCGGTCGAGCAGGCTGTCGGCGATCGGGAAGAGCAGGTTGCTGGCGCCCGGGCCGAGCGTGGTCACGCAGACGCCGGCGGTGCCCCGGAGCTTCCCGTAGACGGCGGCCGCGATCCCGGCGCTGGCCTCGTGGCGGCAGAGCGTGAACTCGATCCCGCGGCGCCGCATGGCGTCCAGCAGATGCAGCACCTCCCCGCCGGGGAGGCCGAAGGCGCGGTCGACGCCCGCCAGCGCCAGCTCATCGGCGACCGCGTCGGCGACCGTGACACCGCTCACGGGATCGGGTGGGCGACCGCGGCCGTCAGCCCCTCGTAGGCGCGGGCCACGCGCAGCACGCGTTCGTCATCAGCAGGGCGCCCCAGCACCTGGAGCCCGATCGGCAGCCCTTCGGCGCTGAAGCCACAGGGCACCGACACCGCGGGCCCTCCGACCAGGTTGCCCAGCCAGCTGTACGCCGGCGCGGGGTGAACGTTGATGCGCAGGCCGAGCGAGCGGGGGCCGGCCGGGATGGGGTCGGCCAGCGCACCGACGGTGGGCATCACCAGCACGTCGCAGGCCTCGAAGGCGCGGTCCACCCTGGCCGCGATGGTGGCCCGCGCACGCAGGGCGTCGACATAGGCCGTGGCGGGGATGAGGTTGCCGGTCTTGAGGACGAGGCGGAACTCGCGACCGAACTTCGAGCCCTGCTCCCGCAGCGCTCGCCGCTGATAGGCGGCGGCCTCGGGGATCGTGATCAGGTAGCCGGTGGCGATCACGTCCTCCAGCGCAAACCCGAGGTCGACTTCGACCAGCTGCGCGCCGGCGGCACCCAGCTCAGCGATCGCGGCCTCCACGGCCGCGGCCACCTGGGCGTCACAGGTGGCGGCCCAGAAAGCGCGCGGCACGCCGAGGCGCAGGCCTTCGATGCCACCGTCGAGCTCCAGCTGGCGCGAAGCCGCCGCCGCGAACAGGAGTGCTGTGTCCTCGACGGATCGCGCCAGCGGCCCGGCGTGGTCGAGGCTCCAGGCCAGCGGAATCACGCCCTTCAGGCTGAGCAGGCCCTGGGTCGGCTTGAAGCCGACCACGCCGCAGTGCGCCGCCGGCAGCCGGACCGACCCGCCGGTGTCGGTGCCCCAGGCGCCGAAGGCGAGGCCGGCCGCCACCGCAACCCCGGCGCCGGTGCTGGAGCCGCCGGGGCTGCGGTCGCGGTTCCAGGGGTTGCGCGCAGGCGGGAAGGGGTCGGCGAAGGTGGCGGCGGCCAGCGCGAACTCGTGGGTCGCGAGCTTGCCCAGCACCACGGCGCCGGCCGCGCGCATGCACGAGACCAGCTCGGCCTCGCCCTCGGCGACGTTGTCCTTGAGGAGCGCCGAGCCGGCGGTCGTCGGGCCCAGGTCGTAGAGGTCCTTGAAGGCGATCGGAACGCCGTGCAGGGGTCCCCGCACCCGCCCCTCGGCGATCTCGGCATCGGCTCGCGCCGCCTCGGCCAGCGCCGGCTCGGCGAAGACCGTGTAGTAGGCGCCCAGCTCCGGGTTCAGGCGCTGGATGCGATCCAGGAGGGCGCGCGTGACCTCCACCGCGGCCAGCTCGCGGGCGGCGATCGCCCGTCCTGCCTCAGCCAGGCTCAGGTAGTGCAAGGCGCTCCACGCGCTGGATCCAGACCGCCAGCGCTTCGTAAACCGGGCCCAGCTCGGCCAGCTCGTCCTCGGTGGCGTCGAGGCCGCGGGCTCGGAGCTGACCCTCGATCTCGCGCAGAATCTCGGGCGAGGACATCC
>DATCNF010000090.1:0-5358 GCA_036565325.1 Candidatus Dormiibacterota bacterium
GCCCAGTGCCGTGCGCAGCAGGGCCGCCAGGCGCGCGTCCTCGCCGGCCCAGGCTTCGACGACCATCCAGCCCGGCAGGGGCGAGAAGGCGGGGATGTCGGTGGGCACCCCCGGCAGGCGCAGGAGCAGGTTCTTCTCGCCGAGCGCGACCGCAAAGATCACGCCCGCCCGGTTGCCGAGAGCGTGGAACCCGCCGGCCTGGACCGGCCAGGCTTCGAGGCCGCCGGCCAGCGCATCGAGGCGGTCGACCAGGCCGGGCGCGCTGTTGACTGGGTAGCCGTCACCCTCGGGTGTCGGGCCCAGGTAGCGGAGCAGGGCGTCGTTGTCGTTCACGGGGCGTTTACATTTCCATGGCGCAGTCAGCAGTGAACCTTCACAGAATGGTGATGTCCTGAGCTCATGTCAGCTGTAACCGGTGGTCAGAAGGTCCTCGTGGTCGATGATGAAGAGCACATCATCGAGCTGGCGCGACTCTATCTGACCCGCGAGGGCTACCAGGTCGAGGGCGTCGCCGACGGCGCCCAGGCGCTGCTCCGGTTCGGCCAGCTCAAGCCCGACCTGGTCGTGCTCGACATCATGCTGCCGGGCATGGACGGGCTCACCATCTGCCGCGAGATCCGCAAGACCAGCCAGGTGCCGATCATCATGCTGACCGCCCGCGACGAGGTCACGGACAAGGTGGTCGGGCTGGAGCTGGGCGCCGACGACTACCTGACCAAGCCCTTCCACCCGCAGGAGCTGGTCGCGCGCGCCAAGGCGCTGGTGCGCCGGGCCAAGCTGGAGCCCGACCAGCCCAAGCTGATCCGCGCCGGCAAGCTGGAGGTCGACCTCGAGCGCCACGAGGTGCGCTTCGGGGAGGCCAAGCTCCAGCTGCGGCCCAAGGAGTTCGACCTCCTGGCCCTGCTTGCCCGCCACCCGGGCCGCGTCTTCCAGCGCAGCGAGCTGCTCGACCTGGTCTGGGGCTACGACTTCCCGGGCTACACCCGCACCGTCGACGTGCACGTGCAGCAGCTGCGGGAGAAGCTGGCCGGCGGCGGCGTCACGGACCCGTCCATCCACACCGTCTGGGGCGTGGGCTACAAGCTGGAGCTGGAAGGCAGCTGAGCATCAGGCTCCGGCTGCTGCTGGCCGCGGTCGGCGTGGTCGCCGTCTCCCTGGTCATCAGCGGCTTTCTGACCGGTTACCTGGTCCGCAACCTGGAGTTCCAGAACGCGCAGGACCAGCTCGACCGGCAGTCGATCATCTTCCGGCAGCAGGTCTGGAACCGCGAGTGCTACTCCAACCTGGTCGTGGCCAACGGACGCTGCGCCGGCGCTCCCCCGGGCCTGACTCCGCGGCTCGAGTACATCGACCGCCTGCAGACGACGGTGGTGCCCAGCCTCAACGGGGACCGCCTCCTGCTGGTCACCCGCAGCGGTGGGGTGGTGTTCGACAGCGAGAGCACGGCCTCTGCGGTGTCCCTGCCGGCCGGCGTGACGCCGCGCACCATCAGCCGCGACAACCAGGTCTCCGAGGTCCAGATCGACGTCGACGGCACCCCGTACGTGGCCTCGGCCGCGCTTATCCAGCCCACCGGGCAGGCCGCGCGCGACCCACTCGGCGCCAGCTACGTGGTCCTCGCCCGCCCGCGTGCCACGATCGACGCCCAGGCCACGGCCTCACTGCTGCCGCTGCTGCTGATCGCGGGCGGGGTGTCGATGCTGATCGCGATCCTGATCGCGCTCCTCGTCAGCCGCGCCCTGGCGCGGCCCCTGACCGAGCTCTCGGATGCCGCCGAGGAGATCGCGCGCGGCAACTACTCGCGCCGCGTCAACCTCCGCGGCGGCGACGAGATCGGCGTCACCGGCCAGGCCTTCAACCGCATGGCGGAGGCCGTGGAGCGCGCCCGCCAGACCCAGCGCGAGTTCCTGGCCAACGTTTCCCACGAGCTGAAGACCCCGCTCACCAGCCTGATCGGCTTCAGCCAGGCCCTGGTCGACGGCAGCCTGGAAACCGATGAGGAGAAGCGGCGCGCCGCGACCGTCGTGCACGAGGAGTCGGAGCGGGTGCTGCGCATGTCCCAGGAGCTGCTCGACCTGGCCCGCGTCGAGGGCGGCCACATCTCCCTGCAGCCGACGCCCATCGATGTGGCGGCCGTGCTCAAGCAGGAGCTCGACATCATCCGGCCGCGCGCGCAGGAACGTGGGCTCAACGTGACCCTGGAGACCGCCGGCGAGCTGCCGCCGGGGGTAGCCGACCCCGAGCGCTTGCACCAGGTCCTCGACAACCTGCTCGACAACGCGGTCAAGTACGCGCCCCCTCAAAGCCACATCCTGGTCAGCGCCCAGCACCTGGCCGACGGCACGATCGAGGTCCAGGTCGTCAACCCGGTGGGCGAGCACCGGCCCGACCCGGACCGCATGTTCGAGCGCTTCTATCGGGCCGACCCCTCGCGGTCGGCGGCCGCCGGCGGTGTGGGCCTGGGGCTGGCCATCAGCCAGGAGCTGATGGACGCCATGTCCGGTCGCCTCTGGGCGGACTTCGACCCTCGCGGCTGGCTGCGCCTCCGGCTCCGGATACCGGCCGGCTATCCCTCGGCCGCGAACCCCGGCAAGACCCAGCCGCAGCTGGCGCTCAGGAAGCCGGCGCTGCCTCCCGCGCAGAGTTAGCCGTCTCCGCGATGGCATCGGCCATCACCTGGTAGAAGGCGGGCGGGATATCGTGCCCGGCCTCCGGCAGCACCAGCAGTCGGGCGCCCGGAATCGCCGCCGCCGTGCGCTTCCCGTTCTCGAAGGGCACGAGCGGGTCGGCGTCGCCGTGGATCACCAGCGCGGGGACTCTGAGCTGCCCCAGCGCCTCCCGGCGGGAAGGCCGCACCAGGCAGGCGCCCGCCTGCCGGGCGGTGCCCTCGATCGAGATCGCGCGGTCCACCGCGGCGGTCCGCGAGGTGCGCGCGCGCTCCTCGTCGAAGTAGCGCTCCGCCCAGAAGACGCGGCTCATCTTCACCCCATGCTCGATCAGTCCCTCACGGTCGCGGGGCGGGGGGGTGAGCAGCAGGCCGATCACCTCGGGCGCCGCCGGCACCGTGTCCTCGCCGCCCAGGTCGGACATGAAGGAGGTCAGGCTGAGGACTTTCTCGGGGTGGCGGACGGCCAGCGACTGGACGATGAAGCCACCCATGGACCCACCGACCACGTGAGCGGCCGAGATCCCGAGCGCGTCCAGCACCGCGGCTGCGTCGTCGGCCATGTCATCGATCGTGTAGGCGGGAGGCACGGCGCGGGCGAAAACCTGCATGGGGTCGGGGACGCCGAGATGGTCCAACCGGCTGGAGAGCCCGACGTCGCGGTTGTCGTAGCGGATTACGTAGAAGCCGCGATCGGCTAGCAGCCGGCAGAACGGCTCGGGCCAGGTGATCATCTGGGCGCCCAGGCCCATCACCAGCAAGAGCGGCGGATGGCCGGGGTCGCCGAAGGTCTCGTACTCGAATTCCAGCCCGTTGGCTTTGATCCGCGGCATCAGCTCACCTCACCCTACCCCAACCCTCCCCGGGCCCGGGGAGGGCCGTTCAGCGTCGATTAGCAATCGTCGTCTCCAAACGTGATCGAGACCTTGACCCCGCGCCGGGCGCGGGCGGCCTCCATGGCTTCCTGGATGCGCTCGACCGGGTAGACCGGCGCCAGCAGATAGTCAACCTCGTAGCGGCCCTCGGCGATTCCTTCCACCGCCTCCCGAAAGGAGCGCAGGCCCGGCTCCTGTTGGGTTCCCACCGAGGTCTGAATGGTGAGCGCTTTGCGGAATGCGATGTCGAAGGGGAAGGGCGCGAACCCCTGCCTCTCGGGAAAGCCGAAGAGCCCGACGCGGCCGCCCAGTGCAGCCGCGGCGATGGCGTCGGTGCGGGTGGCGTCGTAGCCGGCAGCTTCGATGACGAGGTCGGCCCCGGCGCCGCCGGTGAGGTCGTGGGCGGCGTCGGCCACCGACTCCACCGGCGCGTGCACGGTGACCGTGGCGCCGAGCTCGCCGGCGACATCGAGGCGGTGCGGCTCGAGGTCGGAGACGATCACGTTCTCGAACCCGGCCTGCTTGAGGACCTGCACGAAGAAGGTGCCCACCGAGCCGGCGCCGATCACCACCGCGGTGCCCGGCCGGACCCCGTCGAGGAAGCGCCGGGCCGCGAAGAGAACGGTGCCCAGCTGCTGGGCCATCAGCATCCGGTCCAGGTCGGCGCCGTCGGGCAGCGGGACCAGGGAGGTCTCGGCCACAGCCTGTAGCTCGCTGAAGCAGGCGGCGTACTCGGGGATCGGGGCGGTCAGGACGCGCACGCCGGTGCTCTCGACCACGCCGACCCCCTCGTGCCCGGGATAGCCGGGCGGAGCCGGGAACTCGTGCTGGCTGAAGCCGTCGTAGACCACGTGCAGGTCGCTCCCGCAGATGGAGGCGCGGTGGGTCCGGACGACGACCTGGCCGGGAGTGGGGGAGGGGGCGGGCGCGTCGACCACCTCGAAACGGCCGGGCGCGACGAGTACGGCGGTTCTCACGCCTCCTGGAGGGGCATCACCAGGCTGACCGGGTTCTCGATCAGACGCTTGACCTCGCCCAGGAACTGCGCGCCGGTGACCCCGTAGTAGACGCGGTGATCGACCGACAGTGTGAGCCGCATCACCTTGCCGACCTTGAGCTGGCCGTCGACCACCACCGGGGCATCCTTGATGGCGCCCACGGCCAGAATCCCGGCCTCGGGCGGGTTGATGATGGCGTTGAACTCATCGACGCCGTACATCCCGAGGTTGGAGATGCTGAAGGTGCCGCCCTCCAGGTCGCCCTGGGAAGGCCGGCCGGCCCGGGCGCGCTCGATCACCTGCCGGGCCTCGATGGAGAGCGCCACCAGGTCCTTCTTGTCGACGTCGTGGACGACCGGCACCAGCAGGCCCAGGCCCTTCTCCGGAGGCACCGCGAGGCCGATGCTGATCCGCCGCTTGCGCTCGAAATGGCCCTCGACCCAGGAGGCGTTGACCTCCGGGAACCGCTGCAGGGCCAGCGCGCAGGCCCGCATCAGCATGTCGGTCATGGTCACTTTCTCGGCGCCGGGGACGTTCTCTTTCAGCTGCTGCCGCATCTTCACGGCCTCGTCGACCTGGCACTCGACGGTGACGTAGAAGTGGGGCACGGTCGACTTCGACTGCGCCATGCGGCGCGCGATGGTCGCCTGCATGCGCGTCGGCTCTTCCACCTCGACGTCCTGCTCCGGGCGCCGGGCGGCGGGTCGCTCGGCCGGTCGCGGCGCCGGACGTTCTTGCGCAGTCCCACCCCGGCCCTCCCCGCCTGATGGGCGTGGGGGGGAGTCCCCCCCGGGCGGGCCGGGCAAAGCCCTTCCCCCCG
>DATCNF010000091.1:0-9631 GCA_036565325.1 Candidatus Dormiibacterota bacterium
GTGCTGGAGCCGGTCCGCCTGGCCGAGCTGCTGGCCGCCAAGACGCGCGAGCTGATGGGCGTGGAGCGGGCGACGGTGACCCTCTTCGACCACGAGAGCGAGCTGCTGACCGTGGTCGCCGACACCGAGGGGGGCGAGGACGTGCCCCCGCCGGTGCGGCCCGGCATCGGCACTGCCGGGGTCGCCTTCATGCGCCGGGAGCCGGTCCTGGTGGAGGACTACCAGACCTGGGACCAGGGCCAGTTCTGGGCCCGCGACCACGGCTACCGGAGCGCGGTGGCGGTGCCCCTGCTGGCCCGCGACCGCGCGATCGGCACCGTCGCCGCCATGAGCCGGCAGCCGCGCCGGTTCGGCGAGGACGAGGTCAAGCTGCTCTCGCTGCTGGTGGCCCAGATCGCGCCCGCCGTGCAGGGGGCGCGGCTGCACGCCGAGCTGGCCGCCAGCGAGCGCGCCCTGCGCGCCATCTACGACACCGCCCCCGTGATCATCGCCCGCAACGACCTCGACGGCCGGCTGACCTGGCTCAATCGGGCGGGACGCGAGCTCTTCGGCTACACCGACGCCGAGCTGCGCACCATGGGCCCGCAGGAGCTGATCGACCCCCAGGACGCGCATCTCGACGCCGAGCTCTTCGCGCGCCTGGTGGCCGGCGAGATCGACCGCTACCGGCTGGAGCGCCGCTACCTGAAGAAGGACGGCACCCGCTTCTGGGGCGACGTCACCATCAGCCTGGTCCGCGATTCAGACGGGCAGCCCGAGTTCTACTACGCGATGGTCGAGGACATCACCGAGCGCAAACAGGCCGAGGCCGCCCGCCAGGAGAGCGAAGGCCGCTTCAGCGCCGTCTTCGACCGCGCGGCGATCGGAATTGCCCGGCTCGGGCTGGACGGCCGCATCATCGAGGCCAACCCGGCGCTGGCTGCGATGCTCGGCCGCTCGGAGAAGAAGCTGATCGGTTCCGAGCTGATGAGCCTGGTCCACCACGGCGACCGCGACCAGCACGCCCTCCGGGCCCTGGCCCGCGGCGAGACCGGCGATTACCAGGCCGAGCTGCGCTACTCGCGAGGAGGCGAGCATGTCTGGGGCAACACCATCGCCTCGGCCGTGCGCGGGCCGTCGGGTGACCCGCTCTTCCTGATCGCGATGGTCGAGGACATCACGCTGCGCAAGGTCCACGAAGCCGCCCTCGAGCACCGCGCGCTGCACGACCCGCTGACGGACCTCCCCAACCGCAGCCTGCTCCACGACCGGCTCCAGCTCGCGATCCGGGCCGCCCACCGCGACAACGAGATCGGCGCCCTGCTGGTCATGGACCTGGACGGCTTCAAGGGCGTCAACGACGCCTACGGCCACGCCGCCGGCGACCGCCTCCTGCAGATGGTGGCCGAGCGCCTGCAGGGCGAGCTCCGCTCCTCGGACACGGTGGCACGGCTGGGCGGCGACGAATTCGCGGTCGTGCTGCCGGACGTGGGCGGCGAGGAAGGCGCCCAGAGCGGCGCCGACAAGCTGGTGGCCGCCCTGCGCAAGCCGTTCCGGGTCGAGGGCCACCAGGTCCGGATCTCGGCCAGCATCGGCCTCTCCCTCTTCCCCGTCCACGGCGAGGATGGCGACCTCCTGATGCGGATGGCCGACAGCGCGATGTACGCGGCCAAGCGCTCCGGGGGCGGCTGCCAGATGTACGAGGCGGAGACGCCGAGGGCTTAGCCCGGCTCTCAGGCGGGTAGATTTCAAGCGTGCATATACACCGCGAGCGGCCGGCGGACAGCGCGCTTGGAGCCGCGCTCCTGCTGAGCCTCGTCATCCTCGCGGTCGAGGTGGTGGCCGGCCTGGCCGCCCACTCCCTGGCGCTGCTCGCGGACGCGGGCCACATCGTCACCGACGTGGCCGCGCTGGGCCTGGCCTGGGCCGCCCTGCGCTTCGCCCGCCGGCCCGTCAACGCCCGCCGCAGCTACGGCTATCACCGGGCTGGCGTGCTGGCGGGGATGATCAACGGCGGCACCCTGGTCCTGGTGGTGCTGGGGATCGCCTACGAGGCGAGCCGCCGGCTCCTGAACCCGCAGCCGGTGCAGGGCCCGATCGTGATCGGCGCCGCCCTGCTGGCCGTCGCCGCCAACGCGTTCATCGCCCTCCGCCTCCGCCGGGCCGGCCGCTCCTTGAACATCCGGGCCGCGCTCCTGCACGTGGTGGGCGACCTGGCCGCCTCGGTGGGGGTGGTGATCGCCGGCCTGGTGATCGTGCTCACGGGGTGGCTCTACGCCGACCCCCTGCTCTCGTTGGCGATCGCCGCACTGATCGCCTGGAGCGCGGTGCGGATCATGTACGAGACCTACAACATCCTCATGGAGGGGGTGCCGACCCACCTCGACCTCCCGGCCGTGGGGGCTGAGCTGGCCGCCACGCCAGGGGTGGTGTCCGTCCACGACGTCCACGTCTGGGGGCTGGACTCGGAGCAGGTCGCCTTCAGCTGCCACCTGGTGGTCGAGGAGCAGCCGCTGGCCGCCGCCGAGCACCTGATGCGGACCGTGGAGACGATGCTGTGCGACCGCTACGGGATCGGCCACACCACGATCCAGGTCGAGTACTGCCACCCCTGCGCCCAGGAGCTGGAGGCGGGTGCCGGGCACGGCGTCGGGCAGCATAACCACCCCCACGCCGCCACGGTCTAGAGCACTGGCTGGGGAGTCGGGGGCGGGATAGCCCGGCACCTTGGCAAGGCCGGGCGATCCATTCCCCCGCCGGGATCATAGCAGCTGTTCAAGTGAGACTTGACAGCTGTCCGGCTCCGCCGAGAATCGATGGGGAGAGTTGCGCGTCGCTCGCGCCGACTCTAACCTTGGGACGACGACTCGAGCGTTCAGTTTTCCTTCAGGAAGCGAATTGGGGGTGTGGATTTGAGGCTGCAACGACTTACGTACGCATTCGTGGCGGCGCTGGCGCTCGCCGTGATCGCGCCGGCGCCCGTACAGGCCGCCGATGTCGGGGTCGGCAACATTCCCCAGGGCACGCAGCCGGATGCCTGGTACGCCGCCAGCTCGAGCGCGGTGAGCAACGTCTTCGCCACCACCCAGCGCGTAAGCTGCTACACGCCGGAGGTGCCTTTCGCGGTCAGCGATGGACCCAACGACGGCTACAGCGGCGAGACCGCCTGCCCGATGACAGGCACGGGCGCCTTCAGCACCGGTGAGGCGCTCGGGCCCTATCCCACCCAGTCGGGCAGCAACCCGGGCTATCCGGCCACCACTCCGATGCTGGTCAAGGACCACTCCGAGTCGGACATCCGGGTCGATCCCACCAACGCGATGCACCTGATCGGGTCTTCGAAATGGTTCGTCAGCGCCGAGGGCTACAACCACCTGCTCGGCTTCTACGAATCGACCGACGGCGGTGTGACCTGGCCAGTGCAGGGGCACATCCCCGGCTACGAGGGCTGGACCGACAACACCGATCCGGTCGGCGCATTCGACAGCCATGGCGACTACTACGAGCTGATCCTGCCGTACCAGTTCTTCTACAACAACGACGGTACCCACAACTTCGCCATCAATCCGAACAAGGAGCCGAATCCCACCCAGCCGGCGGAGGCGATCTCGATCGCGGTCCGCCCGCATGGGGCCGGCACGGCGAAGGACTGGATCACCACCCATAACGGCCAGCTCGATTTCGTGGCGCCCTATCCGGCCAAGGGCCAGGAGCCCGACAAGCAGTGGATCGCCATCGACACCAACGCGGGGAGTCCCTTCAAGGACACCATCTACGCGATGTGGGCCGTCTTCGACGGCTTCAACAGCAAGGTCTTCGTCTCCATCGCCAAGGCGATGGGAAACGGCCAGCACAGCGACTGGTCGACACCCCTGCAGTTGCCCACGGTCAACGGCACCGCCGGCGACAGCTACCTGCTGCCGCACGTGGCGCCCAACGGCACCGTCTACACCTCGGTCACCAACTTCCCCGGCAAGGGCAACTTCTGCTGCGTGACCATCTCAGTGGATTGGTCGACAGACGGCGGGCAGACCTGGCAGGGCCCCAGCGCGCTGGCGGCCCAGGCGATCCCGGAGACGGTCGCCTACACCAACACGACCTTCCGGCAGGGGATCTCCAACAGCTTCGCGGTTGGGACCAAGCCGGGGAAGAACGGCAAGTTCCCGCTCTATGTCGCTTATGAGGATTACAGCGCCGGCAGCGCCAACTCCCTCCTGACCGCCTCCTACGACGGCGGGCAGATCTGGAGCAAGCCGATCCAGGTCAACGACAATGAGATTTCGACCGTCGATGAGTTCCAGCCCAACCTGGCGGTGGCTGACAACGGCACCGTGAGCGTGGCCTTCTACGACCGGCGGCTGCCCTGTCCGACGCAGGGAAGTGCCGAAGCCGGTCCCGCGGGCCTCGCGCTGGACAAGGTGAACCCGGCCTACAGCGGCAGCCTTCCGCCGTATGGGGCCGCCAACTACTGCGTCAACGCGAGCATCCAGTTCTACCACCCGGACCTGACGCCGATCGGCCACAACACAAGGCTCACGCAGCACTCCTTCGATCCGCAGCTGAACTCGCCACACACGAGCTGCGCCACCTGCGTCAGGACCTTCATCGGCGACTACTTCGGCAACACTTTCAGCGGCACCACCAGCGTGTCGAGCTTCGTCAGCACCTATGACGACGGGACCAATCACGGCAACCGCCAGCAGCAGGTTGTCGCGCAAGTCAGCATCCCCTAGGAAGCGCCGGGGCCGGCCGCACCACGCGACCGGCCCCGGACCCTGCTACGACGCAGACCTCTGATATGTCGACAGACCAGGGGTGGTGCCCGCGCCCGGCGGCTGAGTCGACACATCAGCCATCGGTGGCGACTGATGGCGGGGTATCGTGGATATTTTTCGAACTCTCCTCGCGGGCTCATCGGCTGACGTGAGTTCGGCGCTGGAGGCTGCAGCGAGCTAGGTCTGTTCCTTCGCGACGTTAGTGGCGCGCGCACACCGCCTAACTACGGCGCGCGGCGGCCATCGGCCTTGACAAACGGCAGTGCTATGATTTAACTGACCGATCAATCTAATGAAGTGATCAATTAGGAGGCTCGGGCGTGTTGGCGGTCATCTTCAAGGCGGACAATCTGCGCCGAACCGTGGCGGTCACCCTCGTGGTCGGGACCGTCCTCTTCGGCATCAACCAGCTCGACGGCGTGATCGCGGGGCGCGCCAACGCGGCGACCTGGGCCAAGGTCGCGCTCACCTACCTGGTCCCGTTCTGCGTCGCCAACTATGGCTTGTTGATCGGGCAGCGGCATACAGGGCCTAAATGAGCGCGGAACGGCGGCTCGCCGTGACCACCGGCGGCCTGCTCCTGCTCCTTGCCGGAGTTGCCTGGATCGAGCTCGCCGTGCCCCCGGCAGTACCCGGCGGACCCGGGCTGTCACCGCCCACCAGGGGCCTCCTCTTCTTGGCCACCTGGGTCGTGATGACGGTGGCCATGATGGTGCCGGCGACCCTCCCGGTCCTGCTCTTGCACCGGCTCCACGCCGCCCGGCTCAGGGCCGGACCGCTCCCGACCCTGGTCTTTCTCGGCGGCTACCTGCTGGTCTGGAGCGCCGCCGGGATCGCCGCACTTGCCGCGCAAGCCTCCACCACCGGGCTCACGGCGGCGACCGGGACGAGTCTGGGTTCGGCCGCCTGGCTGGTCCTGCTCCTGGCCGGCCTCTACCAGCTGACGCCGCTCAAGGCGGCCTGTCTCAGGGCGTGCCGCAACCCGCTGACCGTGCTCTTCGAGAGCCCGCCGGGCAGCGGCCTGCGCCGGGAGCTGCTCCGGGGCCTTCGGCACGGAGCCTGGTGCCTGGCCTGCTGCTGGCCCTTGATGGCGGTTCTCCTCCTCGTCAGCTTCATGAACCTGGCCTGGATGGCGATCGTCACCGTCCTCTTCATGCTCGAGAAGAACCATCTCCGGGGACCGGTTGTCGCGCGCGCCGCCGGAGTCCTGCTCGTCCTGCTCGGCATCGCCGGGCTCGTCCATCCGGAGCTCCTTACCTGGCTCTCCGGCGGCATGCCGCCCACCGTCATGGGCGGCGGTATCTGAAGGAGGTTCAGCGAGATGGCTACGACTCAACCGGCCGAGGCGGCCACCGGCGTGCGGTGGCAGTTGACGGGGACCATGGTGCAGGCGTGCAACTGCGATTGGGGGTGCCCATGCGAGTTCAACTCGCCCCCGAGCCATGGCCACTGCCATGGGACCTGGAGCTGGCACGTGAAGAAGGGAAGCTTCGGCTCCACCTCCATGGACGGGATCCACTTCGCCGCCGCCTGCAAGTGGCCTGGAGCGATCCACGAGGGCAACGGCGAGTGCCTGCCGATCCTCGACAGCAAGGCCACCGAGAGCCAGCTCCAGGCGCTGGGCGCCCTGTTGGGCGGAAAGGCCGGCGGCCCCTGGGAGATCATCGCCTCCACCCTGACCAAGGTGCACGAGCCCCAGATCGTGGACTGGGAGGTCGTTGAGAAGGACGCCAAGTCCGTTCTCCGGGCTGGCGAGCTTTTCGAGCTCGAGCTGACGCCGATGACCAACCCGGTCAGCGGCGACGCGTTCGAAGCCAGCGTCAAGCTGCCTAACGGCTTCATCTCCCGGGAGCTGCACCACTCCTCCACTCGGACCTTTCGGGTCGGCGCGCCCATCGACTACGCGTACCCCGGCAAGGACGCTGCCTACGGCCAGTTCGAGTACGAGGGCACACTCGCCACTTGATCCGAAATCGTTCCCGCTACCCTGCGCAAGATGGCCGTTCGGAAACGGGATAGCGCGGCAACGCGGGAGGACATCCTGACGGCCGCCCGGAAGGTCCTGAATCGGGACGGATCCGGGCGGCTGTCGACCCATTCGGTGGCGGCGGAGGCTGGGGTCAACCAAAGCCTGATCCACTATCACTTCCGGACGCGCGAGGGCCTTCTTCTCGCAGTACTCGAGCAGATGAACGCCGAGCTGCTCGACCGGCAGCGAAGCATGTATGCGCGAGAGGAGATGTCGATCGCCGAGAAATGGCAGCAGGCGGTCGACTTCTATCGGATCGATCTTGCCTCCGGATACGTTCGAACCCTGCTGGAGCTGGCCGCTCACGGCTACTCCAACCCCGCCGTCGCGGCCCAGGTACGGGCTCTTTTCAACGGCTGGCGGGCCCTCCTGACGGAAGTGGCGACGGAAGAACTCGCGGAGCTGCGGGTGGACGCCGTCGACGCCCAGGAGGTGGTCGCGATGGTGGCCGCCTACTGGTGGGGGATGGAGGCCCAGCATCTGCTCGGCGTCCCCGAGCAGGAGGGCCATCTCTGGGCGACCACCGAGAAGATCGGCCGTTTGCTGGGCGAGCTGGAGGCCCGCCGCCGGTCGCAGAGGCAGTAAAAAGTGAGGGGTCGCTACCCGGATTTCGAGGGCGCGGTCAGCCGCGACGGGGTGAGGATCCACTACGAGGTCTTCGGCAGCGGCGAGCGCGCGCTGCTGCTGCTGCCGACCTGGTCGATCATCCACTCGCGGCACTGGAAGGGGCAGGTACCCTATTTCGCCCGACGCTACCGGGTCATCACCTTCGACGGCCGCGGCAACGGGCTCTCCGACCGGCCCCAGGACGCGACGGCCTATTCGGACGATGAGTTCGCCGCCGACGCGGTGGCGGTCATGGACGCCACCGAGACGCCGCGGGCGACGGTGGTGGGGCTCTCGGCCGGATCCCGCTACGCGCTGCTCCTCGCCGCCGAGCGGCCCGAGCGGGTCGAGGCGGCGGTCTTTGTCGGGCCGGCGGTGCCGCTCGCGCCCGACATCCCAGGGCTGTCGGAGGCTAAGGGTCGCTTCCACGAGCCCCAGGCCGAGTACCAGGGTTGGGCCAAGCTCAACCGCCATCACTGGCTGAACGACCACCGTGATTTCCTCGAGTTCTTCTTCGGCCAAGCCTACCCCGAGCCTCACTCCACCAAGCAGATCGAGGACACAGTCGACTGGGGACTCGCCACGACGCCGGCGACCCTCGTGGCCACGGCGGCGGCCCCCGCTCTTGACCGTGCCCGCGCGGCTGAGCTGGCGGCCAAGGTCCGCTGCCCGGTCCTGGTCGTGCACGGCAGCGATAACCGCATCTCGCCGCACGAGCGCGGCGCGGCCCTGGCGGCGGCCACCGGCGGCCGGCTGCTGACCATGACCGGTTCGGGCCACTGCCCGCACACCCGCGACCCCGTCCGCTTCAATATCGCCCTCCGCGACTTCCTCGAGCCGGACGCGTCCCGGCACTGGACACGAGCCCGGGCGCGCGCCAAGCACGCGCTCTACATCTCCTCCCCGATCGGCCTCGGCCATGCCCGGCGCGACCTGGCGATCGCGCGCGAACTGCGCCGGCATCATCCCGAGCTGGAGATCACCTGGCTCGCCCAGCACCCAGTCACTCTGCTCCTCGAGGAGGCGGGCGAACGCGTGCACCCGGCCAGCGCCGAGCTGGTCAGCGAGTCGGCCCACATCGAAAGCGAGTCGAGCCAACACCGGCTCCCGGTGTTCTCCACCTGGCGGGGGATGGACGAGGTGCTGCTGACCAACTTCATGGTCTTCCACGATCTCGTCCGCGAGGAGGCGTACGACCTCTGGATCGGCGACGAGGCCTGGGAGCTGGACTACTACCTGCACGAGAACCCGGAGTTGAAGACCGCTCCCTACGCCTGGTTGACCGACTTCGTCGGCTGGATCCCGATGCCGTCGGGGGGCGAGCGCGAGGCGTTCCTTACCGCCGACTACAACGCCGAGATGATCGAGCAGGTGGAACGCTTCCCGCGCGTGCGCGATCGTGCCGTCTTCATCGGCAACCCCACCGACGTCGTCCCCGGCCGCTTCGGCCCTGGCCTTCCCCTGATCCGTCCGTGGGTCCGCCGCCACTACGACTTCTCCGGCTACGTGCTCGGCGCCGACGTCCCCCACGCGGGGGAGCGCAAGGAGCTCCGCTCCGAGCTCGGCTATGGGAAGGGCGAGACGGTCTGCGTGGCCAGCGTCGGCGGTTCGGGTGTCGGGGCCGGGTTGCTGGCGCGGTTGATGGAGGCGTATCCCGCTGTCAAGACCCGGATCCCCGGGCTCAGGCTGATCGCGATCGCCGGGCCCCGACTCGATCCCGCCTCGCTGCCCGCCGTCCCGGGTGTGGAGGTGCGCGGCTTCATACCCGATCTCCCCAAGCACCTCGCCGCCTGCGACCTGGCGCTGGTCCAGGGTGGCCTGGCCACCGCCATGGAGCTCGCGGCAGCCCGCCAACGATTCATCTATTTCCCGCTCATCGACCACTGCGAGCAGCGGGTCCACGTTCGCCACCGGCTCGAGCGCTATCGGGCGGGATGCTTCATGGACTACGAGGAGGCGACGCCTGACAAGCTCGCCGACGCGATTGCGGCCGAGCTTGCCCAACCGGTCCGAGTTCGTCCCGTGGAGCGGGACGGGGCCAAGCGTGCGGCGCTTCTCCTGGCGCCTCTCCTCGCACCCTGAAGATACTGCACGGGGCGGCCTCATGAGCTTCCAGGTTTGGCGGAGAGGGACAATGGCGGAGAGGGCGGGATTTGAACCCGCGAGGAGCCTTTTGAACCCCTAGTCGTTTTCGAGACGACCGCCTTCAACCACTCGGCCACCTCTCCGCTGGCGCCGGAGG
>DATCNF010000092.1:0-14150 GCA_036565325.1 Candidatus Dormiibacterota bacterium
ATGCCGTGGAGCTGGGGATGTTCGGCGCCATGTGGAGCGAGCACTGTGCCTACAAGCACTCGCGAACCCTCCTCGCGACCCTCCCCACCCACGGCGAGCGGGTCCTGGTCGGCCCCGGCGAGAATGCCGGCGCGATCGACATCGGCGACGGCCTGGCGGTCGTCTTCAAGGTCGAGTCGCACAACCATCCGAGCGCCGTGGAGCCCTACCAGGGAGCGGCGACAGGGGTGGGCGGGATCCTGCGCGACGTGATCGCGATGGGCGCGCGCCCGGTGGCGCTGCTCGACTCCCTGCGGTTCGGGCCCCTGCCGGGCTCGGCCCACCACTTCGGCGGCGTAGTGGCCGGGATCGGCGGCTACGGCAACTGCATCGGGGTCCCCACCGTGGGCGGCGAGGTCTACTTCGAGGACTGCTATGCGCAGAACCCGCTCGTCAACGCCATGTGCGTGGGGCTGGTGCGGGCCGACCGCCTGAAGCGGGCCCGAGCCGAGGGCAAGGGCAACTCGCTGCTCCTGGTCGGCGCCCAGACCGGTCGCGACGGGATTCACGGCGCCTCCTTTGCCTCCCTCGACCTCGACCGCGACGTCGAGGAGCGGCGGCCGGCGGTGCAGGTCGGCAACCCGTTCCTGGAGAAGTGCCTGCTCGAGGCCTGCATGGACCTGGCCGCGCTGACCTCGGTGGTCGCGATCCAGGACCTGGGGGCGGCCGGCCTCACCTCCTCGGTCGCCGAGGCCGCGGGCCGGGCCGGGTCCGGAGCCGAGATCGACGTCGCCAGCGTGCCCCGTCGCGAGAGCGGCATGACTCCCTACCAGGTGATGCTCAGCGAGTCCCAGGAGCGGATGCTGATCGTGGTCGAGCGCGGCCGCGAGGAAGAGGTCAAGCAGGTCTTCGAGACCTGGGACCTGGAGGCGGCCGTGATCGGGGAGGTCACAGACGACGGCCACCTCACCGTGCGCGACGGTAGGAAGAAGGTCGCCCGCCTGCCCATCGAGCTGCTCACCGAGGGCGCGCCCGCCCGGCGCCTGGAATCGCGGCCGCGCCCCGAGCAGGCGACCATCCTCTCGCTCGATTTCATGCGCCGGGAGCCGCCCGACCTCTCGCGTTCGCTGAAGCGCCTGATGGGGAGCCTGAACCTGGGCTCCCGGCGCCCGATCTACCGCCAGTACGACCACATGCTGGGCGCCTCCACCGTGGTCCCGCCCGGCGGCGACGCCGCGGTCCTGCGCATCAAGGGCACCCGCCGCGCGCTGGCGCTGACCATCGACGGCAACGGCCGCTACTGCGAGCTCGACCCCTACGTGGGCGCCCAGATCGCGGTCGCCGAGGCGGCGCGCAACATCGCGGCGGTCGGCGCCCGGCCGCTGGCCGTCACCGACTGCCTCAACTTCGGCAACCCCGACCGCCCCGAGGTCTACTGGCAGCTGGAGGAGGCGGTGGCCGGGATCGCCACCGCCTGCCGGGCCTTCGGCCTCCCGGTGGTCTCCGGGAACGTGTCGCTCTACAACGAATCGGAGGCGGGCGGCGCCATCTACCCGACGCCGGTCATCGGCATGGTCGGGCTGCTCGAGGACTACACCAAGCGCGTCGACGCCGCCTTCAAGGAGGAGGGCGACTTCGTGCTCATGATCGGCGCCTCCGGCAACGACCTCGGCGGGTCTGAGTACCTGAAGGTCGTCTTCGGGCAGGTGGCGGGCCGGCCGCCGGCCATCGACCTGGCGGCGGAGAAGGCGGTGCGCGAATTCATCCTGGCGGCCGCCAAGGCCGGCCTGCTGCGCTCCGCGCACGACTGCGCGGAGGGCGGCATGCTGGTGGCGCTGGCGGAGAGCTGCCTGCTCGGCGGCCTGGGGGTCCGCTGCCCGGAGCTGCGCGTCGACGGCGACCTGCGCCTGGACGCGGGGTTCTTCGGCGAGTCGCAATCGCGCTTCATCATCTCCGCCGGCTCGCGCGCCATGCCCGAGCTGCAGGTGCTGGCGCGGCGCCACCATGTCGAGTTCGAGATGCTGGGAAACGTGCGCGGAAGCAGCATCGTGTTCGAGGGCCAGGTCGAGGTCGACCTCGCCGAGCTGCGCCAGGAGTGGGAGCAGGCACTGCTGACCCCACCCCAGCCCTCCCCGGTGGGGAGGGGGACGCCTTAGAAATGTGCGGGATCTTCGGCATCCACTCGCGCGACGTCGACGTCGCCAACATCACCTACTTCGGGCTCTTCGCACTGCAGCACCGGGGCCAGGAGTCGGCGGGCATCGCCGTCGGGGACGGCGCCAACGTGCGCATTCACCGCGACATGGGCCTGGTGGCGCAGGTCTTCTCGCCGGCCGTGATGGCCGATCTCAAAGGCATCGTCGCCATCGGCCACACGCGTTACTCCACCACGGGGGGCTCGCGGGTGGAGAACGCGCATCCGTTGCCCTTCTGCCACCCGCTGCTGGGCCCGGGCGCGATCGCGCACAACGGCAACCTGATCAACTCCGAAGCCATCCGCCGCGAGCTGATGGAGGCGGGCGTCGAGTTCGAGAGCGCGCTCGACACCGAGGTCATGGCGCGCCTCATCGAGCACACGCACGGGACCTCCTGGGACGAGGTCATCAAGCGCGCGTTCTCGCGCGTGATCGGCGCCTACTCGCTGGCGATCGTGACCGCCGATTCGGTGATCGCGCTGCGGGACCCTTACGGCTTCCGCCCGCTCTGCATCGGCTTCATCACCGGCAGTAGCGGCCAGCCGGCGCATGTGGTGGCGTCCGAGACCTGCGCGCTGGACACCGTCAACGCGCGCTTCGTGCGCGAGGTGCAGCCCGGCGAGATGGTGATCATGGACCAGCACGGGCTGCAGTCGATCACCTTCCAGGAGCGGCGCAAGCACGCCATGTGCGTGTTCGAGTTCATCTACTTCGCGCGCCCGGACTCGATCATCAAGAACTGCGAGTTGGAGGAGGCGCGGATCCGGATGGGCCGCGAGCTGGCCGCCGAGTCGCCGGTCGACGCCGACATGGTGATCCCCCTCCCCGACTCGGGCACGCCCGCCGCCATCGGCTACGCCGAGGCGTCCGGGATCCCGTTCCGGGAGGGGCTGACCAAGTCCCGCTACATCAACCGCACCTTCATCCAGCCCGACCAGTCGCTGCGCGAGGCGGGCGTGCTGCTCAAGCTCAATCCACTCCGCCGCTCGATCGCCGGCAAGCGGGTGATCGCAGTCGACGACTCGATCGTGCGCGGCACCACGTCCCGCCGCATCATCGACGTGCTGCGCCGAGCCGGCGCGCGCGAGGTGCACCTGCGCATCTCCTCCCCGCCCATGCGCTTTCCCTGCTTCATGGGCGTCGACATCGGCTCCTCCAAGCAGCTGGTGGCCGCCAATCGCAGCGTCGACGAGGTGCGCGAGTTCATCGGCGCCGACTCGCTCGCCTACCTCTCCATCCCCGGTCTCATGCGCGCGGTCGGCACCGGCACCATCGACGAGTTCTGCCGCGCCTGCTTCGACGGCTCCTACCCGGTTCCGGTGCCGCAACAGCTGGAGATGGACAAGATGGCGTTCGAGGACGGGCTGGAGACCGAGCGCCCGCGCGACGTAGTCGTAGCGACATGACGCGCGCCTACGCGGCCGCCGGCGTCGACGTCGACGCCTACGAGCGGATGCTCGAGCGCGTCAAACCCTTGATCGCCGGCACCCACGGGTCCGCCGTGAAGACCGGTGTCGGGCCCTTCGCGGGCCTATACCAGCTGCCAGGCGGCGGCCTGCTTGCCGCCTCGGCCGACGGCGTGGGCACCAAGATCAAGGTCGCCGTCGCCGCCGGCCGCCACCGCGGCATCGGCATCGACCTCGTGAATCACTGCGTCAACGACATCGCCACCGCCGGCGCGCGCCCGCTCTTCTTCCTCGACTACTTCGCCGCCGGCCAGCTGGAGGCGGACGTCTTCACCGCCGTCATGGAGGGACTGGTCGAGGCCTGCCTGCTCAACGGCTGCGCGCTGCTGGGCGGGGAGACCGCCGAGATGCCGGGTGTCTACGCCCTCGGCGACTACGACCTCGCGGGCTTCATCGTCGGCACCGTCGAGGCCGGGGAACGGCGGTCCGCCGTGCGGGCCGGCGACCTGCTGGTCGGGCTGCCCTCGAGCGGACTGCACACCAACGGCTTCTCGCTGGTGCGGCGGGTGTTCGAGGGCGTGCCGCTGGACCGCGTCTTTCCCGAGCTCGGCCGCCCGCTCGCCGATGAGCTTCTGGAGCCCCACCGCTCCTACCTGAAAGAGCTGGACGACCTGCCCTGGAAGGCGGCGGCGCACATCACCGGCGGCGGCCTCACCGGTAACCTGCCGCGGGCGCTGCCGAAAGGCCTTGGCTTCCGCCTCGACCGCTCCGGATGGCGGGCGCCGGCCATCTTCGAGCTGATCCAGCAGCGGGGCCGGGTCAGCGACGAGGAGATGCTCGCCACCTTCAACATGGGGCTCGGCATGGTGCTGGTCTGTGAGCGGCCGCTCGACGGCTACCCGGTCGTGGGCGAGGTCGTTGCGGCATGAGACTCGGCGTCGCCGTCTCCGGCAAGGGCTCCAACCTGCGCAACCTCGTGGAGCGCGGGTTCCAGGTCGTGGCCGTGGTCACCAACCGCCCTTCCTGCGGGGCTGCCGAGCTGGCGCGCGCGCGCGGGATCCCGCTCGGCGAATTCGCCCAGAGTCGCTACCCGTCGGCGGCCGAGCGCGATGCCGCCATGCGTGACTTCCTGGTCGCGCAGGGCGTGCAGCTGGTGGTCTGCGCAGGCTACGACCGCATCTTCACGCAGCCCCTTTTCGCGGGCTTCCGGGGCCGCATCATCAACATCCACCCTTCCCTGCTGCCCGCCTTCGCCGGCGGCATGGATGCGGTCGAGCAGGCGCTGGCGGCCGGTGTCCGCGTCAGCGGTTGCACCGTCCACCACGTCATCGAGGAGGTCGACGCGGGGCCGGTCATCCTCCAGTCCGAGGTCCCGGTCCTGCCCGGCGACACTCCCGAGACCCTGCGCGCCCGCATCCAGGCCGAGGAGCACCGCCTCCTGCCGCGGGCGATCGAATTGGTAGGCAATGCCGCGCGCGCTGCTGTCGGTCAGTAACAAGTCGGGCCTGCCGGCCTTCGCGCGCGGGCTGGTCCGCCTCGGATTCGAGATCTACTCGACCGGGGGCACCCTCAAGGAGCTGGAGACGGCCTCCATCGACGCCCGCCCGGTCTCCGACCTGACGGGCTTCCCGGAGATCATGGACGGCCGCGTCAAGACCCTGCACCCGGGCGTCCACGGCGGCCTGCTGGCGCGCCGGGACCGCCCCGAGCACATGGCCGCCCTCGATGAGCACGGCCTCAAGCCGATCGACCTGCTGTGCGTCAACCTCTATCCCTTCGTCGAGTCGGTGGCCGCCGGGGCCTCCTTCGACGAGGCCCTGGAGCAGATCGACGTGGGGGGGCCGGCCATGATCCGGGCGGCGGCCAAGAACTTCGCCGGGGTGGTCGTGGTGGTGCGGCCCGAGCGTTACGCCGAGGTGCTGCACGCGCTCGGTGACGGCGGTGTCACCTCCGCCATGCGGAAAAGGCTGGCGGCCGAGGCCTTCGGCCACACCGCGGCCTACGACGCCCAGATCGCGGCCTGGCTGAGCACCCAGGTCGATGAGAGCGCGCCCGAGTTCCCCAGCGAGATGACGATCTCGGGCACGCTGGCGCAGCCGCTGCGCTACGGCGAGAACCCCCACCAGAAGGCCGCCTTCTACCGGGTGGGGCCCGACCCCGGCGGCCTCGGCTCGGCGCGCCAGCTGCAGGGTCCCGAACTCTCCTTCAACAACATCCAGGACGCGGCGGCGGCCTACCAGCTGGTACACGAGTACCTGCGCCCGGCGGCGGCCATCATCAAGCACATGAACCCCTGCGGCCTGGCCGTGGCGGACAGCATGTCCGAGGCCTACCGGCGGGCATTCGACTGCGACACCGTCTCCGCCTTCGGCGGCGTGGTGGCCCTCAACCAGGAGCTGGACGCGGAGACCGCGGCTCAGGTCATCGATGTCAAGACCGACGTCGTGATCGCGCCCTCGGTCACACCCGAGGCGCTCAAGGTGCTGGCCCGCCGCAAGTACACGCGGGTGCTGGAGGCGGGGCCCGTCCGCGTGCTCGGCCTCGACGTGCGCACCGTCCCCGGCGGCTTCCTCGCCCAGACCTGGGACCGGGCCGGCTTCGATCGCGCCCAGTGCCGGGTGGTGACGCGCCGCGAGCCCACCCCCGCGGAGTGGGAGCAGCTGGAGTTCGCTTGGCTGGCCGCCAAGCACGTGAAGTCCAACGCCATCGTGCTGGCCCGCGACCTGATCGCGGTCGGCGTGGGTGCGGGCCAGATGTCTCGGGTAGAGGCGACCCAGATCGCGGTCCGCCGCGCCGGCTCCCGAGCCCCCGGCTGCGTGATGGCCTCGGACGCTTTCTTCCCCTTCCCGGACGGGCTGGAGGAGGGCATCAAGGCCGGCATCACGGCCGTCATCCAGCCCGGCGGGTCGATGCGCGACGCGGAGGTGGTGGGAGCGGCCGACGCGGCCGGGATCGCGATGGTGATGACCGGTGAGCGCCACTTCCGGCATTAGGGCGCTGGCCCTGGCGCTGGCGGTCGTGGTGGCGGCCGCCTGCGGCGGCTCGGCGAGCCCCGCGGCCTCGCCTCACACGGGCGCCACGCCCGCCTTCCCCGGCAGCAACCCCAACCGGGTCCTCGCCATCGAGCAGCAGATCGCGGCCAGCAACGACCCCGCCGTGGCGTTCGTCGTCTTCGACGACGTCTCGGACCTGGCCAAGGACCAGATCAACCGCTCCGTCCAGCTGGCCGGCAGCTCCCACATCGAGGTGCTGTGCGACTACGTGCACCACCAGTGCGAGGACGCCGGCAGCCAGGCGCTGATCACCAAGCTCGGGTTCACGCCGCTGAACCAGTACCAGGGCGCTTACCAAAAGGACGGGCTGGCAACTCCGCATGCGCAGGCGCTGCTCACCGAGCAGCTCTTCCTGCAGCTGCTGAAGGCCTCACCCGACTATCGGCTGACCTACTACAACCAGGTCCAGCAGAAGCCGACGCCGTTGCCGGTCGCGGGCGGATGACCGGCGAGCCGCCCTGGGCGCGCATGAAGAAGCGGGCGGTCTCCAACCCCCGCGTCACCTGCGGCTCCTGCCGGCGCTTCGACGGGCACGCCTGGTGCCACCACTGGAACTTCCACACCGAGGCCGAGTCACCGATCTGCGACCACTATCGGCCGCTCTCGGTAAAGCCGTCAGCTGGTGACGTCGCGCCTCTGAATGAAGAAGGCTGAGAGCACCACGAAGGCCGCGCAGTAGAGCACCAGCATGATCACGGCGTGGGTGGCGTCGGCGTAGGGCTTGGCCGCGGTGGCGCCCCTGATCGTGGTCGCTTGCCCGAAGGACTGGACCAGGTAGTTGGCGTTGGCCAGCGGGAACCACTGCTGCACCTTGCGGACGGGGTCGCCCACGAACTGGCCGAGCAGCCCGAAGATCAGGGCCTCGATCACCAGCGCGTAGGCCAGGCCGAGGCCGATCGCCATCGCCGACTGCCGGAAGAGCGTGGCCAGGCCGATCCCGAAGAAGGCCCAGAAGCAGTAGATGAGCCAGGCCGCGAGCAGGCCTTTCAGGATGGTGGTCGCGTCCGGCCAGGTCCTGTCCGCGCCGTCGATGGTGGCCAGGATGAAGCTCGTCAACGCGGCCACCGCCAGCAGCACCACGCTCATCACGAGCATGGTCAGCGCCACCGAGATCAGCTTCCCGGCCATCCACTCGAGGCGGCGCGGGCGCTGGGTGAAGGCCGTTTTGATGGTGCCCCAGCCGAACTCGCTGCCCTGCGAGAGGACGCCGATGATCAGTGCCAGCACGCCGCCCAGGGTGGTCCCGCCACCCAGCGTGTTCTGGACGAAGCGAAGCGGGTAGAGGGCCTTTTTGAGCTCGGCGTAGGTTGTCCCCGGCGGCAGCCCGTTGGGCCCGCTGGGCGGCTTGGTGTAAGTGAAGACGACCCAGTTGAGGATGTAGCCGAACGCCAGCAGCAAGAGCAGCAGGATGCCGATGCAGACATAGACGGCGGGCCGCTTGCGCAGCTTCAGGAACTCGCCGTTCAGCACCGCCAGGATGTTCATTCGGGGTCCTCACCAAATCGAAGATTTGGTGGGGTGATCACAGCCCGCCCTCGGTGCCGGTGAGCTCGATGAAGACGTCCTCCAGGGAGCG
The DNA here is from genome assembly GCA_036565325.1 of Candidatus Dormiibacterota bacterium. Taxonomy (GTDB): domain Bacteria; phylum Chloroflexota; class Dormibacteria; order Dormibacterales; family Dormibacteraceae; genus CF-28. Next base: position 8,210 of record DATCNF010000092.1, read on the forward strand.
CTGGCCCGCCTGCAGCTCGCTGACCTCGACGTTCCCGGTCACCAGGGCGCGGTTGATCTCGGCGGCCCGGGCGGGGTCGACCTTGAGCGAGAACAGGCCGTCGCGCTGGGTCACCGAGGCGGCGCCCAGCAGCCGGGCCAGGATCTCCTGGGCCTGGGGCGCCGGCGCCGCGCGCACGCTCAGCGTGGTCGCCCCGCGCAGCTCGTCAATGGTGCCCTCGGCCACCAGGCGGCCCTTCTGGATGACGCCGATCCGGGTGCACATCTGCTCGACCTCGCCCAGCAGGTGGCTGGAGACCAGCACGGTTCGCTCGCCCTTGCCCAGGTCCACGATCAGCTTGCGCATGTCGATCATGCCCTGCGGGTCGAGGCCGTTGGTCGGCTCGTCGAGGATCAACAGGTCGGGCTCCTTGATCAACGCCGCGGCGACGCCCAGGCGCTGCTTCATGCCCATCGAGTAGGTCGAGAACCTGTGCCTGGCCCGCGGCGTCAGCTCGACCTGTTCCAGCGCGTCGGCGAGCCGGGAGTCCGGCACCCTGCAGTAGTCGGCGATCACCTTCAGGTTGTCCCAGCCGCTCAGGTAGGGGTAGAAGGCCGGCGTCTCCACGATGGCGCCGATCCGGGCCAGCCCGCCCGGCTCACCCGGCGCGCAGCCGGCCACGGTCGCCGAGCCGGAGGTGGGCCGGATCAGTCCCAGGAGCATGCGCAGGGTGGTCGTCTTGCCGGCGCCGTTGGGGCCCAGGAAGCCATACACCTCGCCCTTGAAGACGTTGAGGTCGAGCTGGTCCACGGCCAGGATGGTGCCTCCATAGCGCTTGGTCAGGCCCTTGGTCTCGACCACCCGCTCGCCCGTCTGCACGGCCAAACACTTTAGCCAGTCAGGCTTTCAGGTAGGTCGCGCACTCCTCGGGCGATGGGAAGGGCTGGTTTCTGGCCAGCTGCTGGACGGCCGCCTCCAGCCGGCCGGCAGCGTCCTGGTCGCCGCCGGTGCGCGCCAGCACCGAGAGCCCGGTCAGCCAGCGCGCGACGAGGTCCTGGCGGTCGGCCGTGACCACGCGCTGGGCCCCGTCCAGCGCCAGGTCGAGCCCGGCCCGGTTGCCGGCCCGATACTCGAGGACGCCCTGCGCGATCGCCACCTGGTGGACGAGGTCGCGATCCCGGGCGTTGGCCGCGTGGGCGGCCGCCTGGCCGAGCGCCAGGCGGCCGTCTTCGAATCGTGCGCCGCGGGTGGCCAGCCGCCCGTCCATCAGGCAGAACAGGGCGGCCAGGTCGACCTGAGCACGATTGGCGGCGGCTGCCTGGGCCTGCGTGTTGAGCTGCGCGGCCGTCTCGAAGTCGCGGTCCAGGAACGCCGACCAGGCCAGGTTGTAGAGGGCGGGCGCCGACTCGCGCGGCTTGCCTCGCTGGCCCGCCAGTGCGGCGGCCCGCTGGAGCAGGGGCCGGGCCTCGGCCTGGCGGCGCTGGGAGATCAGGGTGGCCGACAGGTTCACGAGGCTGAACCGCTGCAGGATCGGGTCGCGGCGCTGCTCGCCTTCCGCCAGCAGCAGCCGGAACTCGGCCTCGGCCCCCGCGGGGTCGCCGGCCCGGAGCTGCTTGACCGCCCCGTTGACCCGCCTCTGGAGGCGCCAGCCGCGCACCAGCTGAAAGGCCACCAAGCCGGCGACCGCCAGCAGCGGGACCGAGATCCAGAGCCAGACCCAGGTCGGAACGTTCAAGGCGGCTACACTAAGCGACGTTCCTTTAAGCCCGGTCCTGCGAGGCCGGTAAGGAGGTTTTTTTGTGGCCATAGGACAGCAGCTCCGCCACGTCGTGGAGTCCCAGCAGTTCAGCCGGGAGCGCCTGGAAGAGGTCTTCCGGCGCGCCGACGAGATGCGTGCCGAGCCGCACCGAGCGGCCGGCCGGCTCCAGGGCCGCGTGATGGCTGCGCTCTTCTACGAGCCCTCCACCCGCACCCGGCTCTCCTTCGAGTCGGCGATGCTGCGGCTGGGCGGACGGACCATGGGCACCGACAACGCCCGCGAGTTCTCGAGCGCCGCCAAGGGCGAGACGCTGGAGGACACCATCCGCATCGTCAGCGGCTACTCGGACGTCATCGTCCTGCGCCACAACGAGGAGGGCGCGGCGAGGCGGGCGGCGGCGGTCAGCGACGTGCCGGTGATCAACGCCGGGGACGGCAAGGGCCAGCATCCGACGCAGGCGCTGCTCGACGTCTACACGATCCGCGACGAGCTCGGCCGCCTGGACGGGATCCGGGTCGCCATGGTCGGGGACCTGGCCAACGGCCGCACGGTGCGTTCGCTCGCCTACCTGCTCAGCAAGTACCGCGACGTCACGGTCTGGTTCGTGGCGCCGCCCCAGGTCGCCATGGGCGCCGACATCAAGGCCCACCTCGACGAGCATGGCGTGCGCTGGCACGAGGAGGCCGACCTGGCGGCGGTGCTGCCGCGCGTCGACGTGGTCTACCAGACCCGGATCCAGAAGGAGCGCTTCGAGGACCTGGCCGAGTACGAGCAGGTCAAGGGTGTGTACCGGTTGACGCCGCGCGAGATGGAGCTGCTGCCCAAGACCTCGATCGTCATGCACCCGCTGCCGCGGGTGGACGAGATCGACCCCGTGATCGATACCGACCCCCGCGCCGCCTACTTCCGGCAGGCCCGCAACGGAGTCCAGATCCGGATGGCACTGCTCGACATGGTGTTGTCGTGAGCACGGTCGCGCCCAAGCTGAAGGCAACGGTGATGGACGCCGACGCCATCCGGCGCGCGCTCTCCCGGATGGCGCACGAGATCGTGGAGCGCAACCGCGGCGTGCAGGACGTCGTCCTGGTCGGGATCGTGAGCAAGGGCGACGTCCTGGCCCGCCGCCTGGGCGTGATCCTCATGAAGATGGAGCGCTGCGCGGTGCCCACCGGCAGCATCGACGTGACGCGCCACCGCGACGACCTGCACCTGCGCGCGCCCAGCCTGGACCGCCCGCCGAGCCAGGTCCCCTCGGTAGACGACAAGGTGGTGGTGCTGATCGACGACGTGATCTGGCACGGGCGCACGGTGCGCGCGGCCATGGACGCGCTGCTCGAGTTCGGCCGCCCGCGCGCGGTCCAGCTGGCGGTGCTGGTCGACCGCGGCCACCGCGAGCTGCCGATCCGTCCCGACTACGTGGGCAAGAACGTGCCCACCGCGGCGCAGGAGAGGATCGACGTCTGCCTCCGCGAGGAGGAAGGGATCGACGCGGTGGTGCTGCTTGGCTGAGCTGGATCGGCCCAAGCCCTTCGCCGCCCTCGTGCTGGAGGACGGCCGCCCCTTCGTTGGGCGGGCCTTCGGCGCGGACGTGCTCGGCCAGGGCGAGGTCGTCTTCAACACCGCCATGACCGGCTACCAGGAGATCCTCACGGACCCCTCCTACGCCGGCCAGATGCTGTGCATGACCTACCCGCTGCAGGGCAACTACGGCGTGCGCGAGGCGGACTCCGAGTCGCGCAGGCCGTGGGCGCGCGCCTTCATCGCGCGCTGGCACGCCGAGCGCCCTTCGCATCACTCCAGCGAATCGACGCTCGACGCTTACCTGGCCGCCAACCAGGTCCCCGGCATCGGCGGCATCGACACCCGCGCCCTCACCCGCCACCTGCGCCAGAACGGCGCCCTGCGGGCGGTGGTCAGCCACGAGGCCGAGCCGCCGGGGGAGGAGCGCCTCCGCGAGCTGGCCCGCGCCGCCCGCCACGTCAAGCCGCTCGAGGAGCAGGACCTGGTGGCCGAGGTCTCGCGCCGCCAGGTCGAGGAGTGGACCGAGGCCCTTCCGCCCGAGCTCCGGCCCTCCCGCCAGACGGTGGACGGGCAGGGTCTGACCATCGCGGTCGTCGACTACGGGGTCAAGCACAACCTGCTGCGCAGCCTGCGCCAGCGCGGTTGCCGGGTCCTGGTGCTCCCGCACACGGCCACCTTCGACGACGTGCTGGGCGTCGAGGCCGACGGCCTGCTGCTCAGCAACGGGCCCGGCGACCCGGCGGTGCTGCCGGGTCCGGTCGAGCTGGCGCGCCAGGCGCTTGGCCGTCTGCCCCTGTTCGGGATCTGCCTGGGCCACCAGCTGCTCGGCCAGGCGATCGGCGGCACCACCTCGCGGCTGCCCTTCGGCCACCACGGCGCCAACCACCCGGTCAAGGACCTGGAGACGGGATACACGCACATCACCTCGCAGAACCACGAGTTCCAGGTCGACCACGCCTCCCTTCCGGAGGGCGACTTCTTCGTCAGCCAGGTCAATCTCAACGACGGCTCCGTGGAGGGGCTGGCCAACCGCCGGCTGCCGGTCTTCAGCCTCCAGTACCACCCCGAGGGCGCGCCCGGCCCCACCGACAACCAGCCCCACTTCGACCGCTTCCTGGAGATGGTCCGCGAGAAACGGCCCGCTCTCCATGCTGTCGGCGGCGGGGCGCCCGAGCAGCCGCGCCCGCGCAAGGTCCTGATCATCGGCTCGGGCCCGATCGTGATCGGCCAGGCCGCCGAGTTCGACTACGCCGGCACCCAGGCCTGCAAGGCGCTGCGCGAGGAGGGCGTGGAGACCGTCCTGGTCAACTCCAACCCGGCCACGATCATGACCGACGAGGAGGTCGCCGACCGCGTCTACATCGAGCCGCTGACGGTGGAGGCTGTGGAGAAGGTGATCGCGCGCGAGAAGCCGGACGCCCTGCTGCCCACGCTAGGCGGCCAGACCGGGCTCAACCTGGCCATGGACCTGGCGGAGGCGGGCGTCCTCGAGCGCCATCACGTGCGCCTGCTGGGCGCCGACCGGGAGACCATCCGCAAGGCCGAGGACCGCCAGGCTTTCAAGGAGATGCTGGAGTCGATCGGCGAGCCGGTTCCCCCCTCCCAGGTCTGCAACCAGCTGGACGAGGTGCTCGCCTTCGCCGAGGTGATCGGGCTGCCGCTGGTGATCCGGCCCGCCTACACGCTGGGGGGAACCGGCGGTGGCTTTGTGCGCACCCGCGACGACCTCGAGAAGGTGGCGCGTGGCGGGCTGGCCGCCTCCCCGATCCACCAGGTGCTGGTCGAGCGCTCGCTCTGGGGCTGGAAGGAGATCGAGTACGAGGTGATGCGCGACGCCGGGGACACCTGCATCACGGTCTGCAACATGGAGAACCTCGATCCCATGGGTGTCCACACCGGGGACTCGATCGTGGTCGCGCCCGCCCAGACGCTCTCCGACCGGGACCACCAGATGCTGCGCTCGTCGGCGCTGCGCATCATCCGCGAGCTCGGCATCGAGGGGGGCTGCAACGTGCAGTTCGCGCTCGACACCAAGTCCAGCACCTACTTCGTGATCGAGGTCAACCCCCGCGTCTCGCGGTCCTCGGCGCTGGCCTCCAAGGCGACGGGCTACCCGATCGCGCGGGCGGCGGCCAAGGTCGCGGTCGGCCGCCGGCTGGACGAGATCCGCAACGAGGTCACGGGCCGGACCTTCGCGGCCTTCGAGCCCGCGCTCGACTACTGCGTGGTCAAGATCCCGCGCTGGCCCTTCGACAAGTTCCCCGGCGGCACCCGCTCGCTGGGCACCCAGATGGCGAGCACGGGCGAGGTGATGGCGATCGAGCGCACCTTCGAGGCGGCGCTCATGAAGGCCATCCGCTCGCTCGAGCAGCGGCAGCCGGCGGCGGCCGAGCTGGAGGACCCCGCGCTGATTGACAAGCCCAACGATCGCCGCCTCTTCGCCCTGCTGCACGCGCTCCGCGGCGGCGCCCGGCCCGAGGAGCTGGCTGCCCGCAGCGGCTGGGATCCCTGGTTCCTGGACCGCCTGATGCGGATCGTGGAGGTCGAGCGCTCGACCGATCCCCGCGAGCTGCGGCAGACCGGTTTCTCGGACTCGCAGATCGAGCAGCTGACCGGCGCCCGGCCGCCGGCGGCCGAGCCCACCTACAAGCTGGTCGACACCTGCGCCGCCGAGTTCGAGGC
>DATCNF010000093.1:0-12853 GCA_036565325.1 Candidatus Dormiibacterota bacterium
CTCCTGGGTCGTGCCCAACGGCAAGGTGAGCGAGCACCCCACGGCCCTCGTCAGCGACGGCCAGACCTATGTCACGTCGCTGGTCAACGCGGTGATGCAGAGCCCGGACTGGAGCTCGACCGCCATCTTCCTCAGCTGGGACGACTGGGGCGGCTTCTACGACCACGTCAGCCCGCCCGTCGTCGACCAGAACGGCTACGGGCTGCGGGTGCCGGGCATCGTGATCAGCCCCTATGCCAAGCAGGGGTTCATCGACCACCAGGTGCTCAGCTTCGACGCCTTCGACAAGTTCATCGAGGACGATTTCCTGAACGGCCAGAGGCTGGACCCCAAGACCGACGGGCGGCCCGATCCGCGGCCGGACGTCCGCGAGAATGCCGCCATCCTCGGCAACCTGGCCCAGGATTTCGACTTCGGCCAGGCTCCGCGCAAGCCGTTGATACTGGATCCGCACCCCAAGCCCGGGGCCGCGTCAACGCTCTGAGCGGGCTCCGGCCTTTCGGCTGATGTCCTTGAGGGCCAGCGTGCGGGCGGTGGCCGGCGCCGCCAGCTCGGCGAGCTCCGGGGGCACCCGCATCGGGCGGCCATCGGTGAGGCGCACCCAAGCCCATTCCGTCCAGAGCTCGGCCAGCAGCTCGTCGTCGTGGGAGCGGGTGATGCGCGTGCTGCGGATGCCGCGGGCGCCCCGGATCAGCTCCACGTCCACGACGACCTCGACCACGTCGTTGTAGACCGCCGGGCGGTGGTAGGTGATCTCGGTCCTGTGGATGACCCAGCCGCCGCCCCGCTCTTCGGACCACGCCCGGCCGTAGCCCGCCGCCTCCGCGTGGCGGGTGGCGATCTCCTCGGCCCAGGCCAGGTAGACGGAGTTGTTGACGTGGCCGTTGCTGTCCAGCTCGTGGTTGCGCACCCGCCAGCGCTCCGAGTAGTGCAGCGGGTCGGCGGTCATCTCAGCAAGCGTAGGCGACCTCGGATGACCCGGGACATCCGTGCGTGGGGCGGGCTCCGACGGCCGATAACCCGGGATATCCGTCTGGTTGGGGCGCGCTAGGCCGGGTTGAGCGGGTTGCCCTGGTCGTCGGTCGTCATCAACGCCAGCTGCTGCGCGACCGTAGTGCCGTCGCCGGGGTAGACGTCGACCGGCGTGCCCTCGTCCGACCAGCCGTACATCCACTGGGCCTGGCTGTAGGTGAGGTGAATGCAGCCGTGGCTGCGGGTCCAGGACTGGAACTGGGAGCCCGGTCCGAGCGTCGAATCGGGCTGCCAGGAAGCATCGTGGAACGCCTCGCCGCTGCTGGTGAAGAACGCCGTCCACTGCACCGTGGTGTCCGGGTAGTAGTACTGAGAGCCCATGGGCCAGGGCGAGTGGAACTTGAACGGATGCGAGCGATACAGGATCTTCATGGGGCCGAAGTCCGTCCCGTAGGCGCTGTCGCCGCGGATCCCGGTCGTGACCGGCGTGTCCATCACCAGTTTGCCGCCCTCGTACGCCCAGACGTGCTGCGCCTGGAAGGACACGATGATGTGCTTGGGGCCGAGCGCATCCATGAGCAGGGTGTGGATCTGGCCCCCGTAGCGCAGGACCGCGGCGGCGCCCGTGGCCACGTCGTCGAGGTTGGCGCCGTCCAGCTTGGGAGCGAAGTGCTCGAGGCGGTTGTAGACGGTGGTCATGGCGGGGTAGTTCGGAAAGCGCCCGGGCCTGGCCTCGTAGGCTGCGATCGAGGCATCGTTGCGGCCGTTGAAGAGGGCGTCCTGGCCTTCCTTGCGAACGGCGTCGAGGTTGTTGGCGTCCTTGGCCTCGAGCGCGGTGGCGGCGGCCTTGATGGCGTCGTTCTCAACCTGCTGCGTGGCCCCCAGCTGGGTGGCGTCGGTGGTCAGCCTGGTCGCGTCCACGGCCACGCCGCGGACGTCGGCTATCAGGGTGGCCGCGGCCAGCCGCTTGCTGATGGTGTCGTACCGCGTTTGCAGGGGGGCCAGTAGGCCCTTGTCTACGTCCAGCGTGGCGTCGTTGGCGAGCGCGGCCTTGGCGGCGCCCAGCTGCTGGTCCGAATCGCTCCGCGCCTGGGTGCTGACGGCAGCCTCGCGGTCCTTGAGGGCGGTGCGGAGGGCGGCGAGAGCGCTGGACTGGTCGCGGTAGAAGGGCGCCCTGCTGCCGACCCAGATCGGCTCTTGCTGACCCTCGAGCTGGGCCAGGCGGTCCGGCACCGGCTGGAGGTCGTCCCGCGTGTAGCCCTGCGCCTCCGCCCGCGTGATGGCGGCCTGGAGCTGGCTCCGCTCGGACTGGTACCCCCCATAGGCCTGGGCGGAATCCGAGTTGGACTCGGCCATGACCACAGCCGCCAGGCCGAGTACAGCCGCGATGCAGAGTGCGAGCAGGCCGCGACGCTTCTGAGACCTTTCCATGGGTGTTGCTATCGTGTAACGCGGCAGCGGCGGCAGGCGTTCCGGCCGCCGAAAACTATGTTACGCAGCCCCGTGCGCCCTTCTCGCACGGTTTCGGAGACGAAATGAAGCTCACAGCCACCACCCGCGAACTGATCGGCAAGAAGTCCCACCGCCTGCTGCGGGAGGGCGGCCTGCCGGCGATCGTTTACGGCCACCACTCCGCTGCCACCGCGATCACGCTCGACGCCCGCGAGTTCGGGCACGTCTTCCGTCGCGTCGGCCGCACCCACCTGATCGACCTCGAGATCGATGGCGGGCGCACCAACAAGGTGCTCGTGAAGGCGGTCCAGACCCACCCTCGGCGCCACGGCCCGATCCACGTCGACCTGCACCAGGTGAGCCTTTCGGAAAAGCTCCAGGTCGAGGTCCCGGTGGTGATCACCGGCGAGTCCCCGATCGTCAAGCAGGGTGAGGCCGACGTCAACGTCAACGTCCACACCCTGCGCGTCGAATGCCTGCCCACCGACATCCCCGAGAACTTCACCGTCGACATCTCCGGCCTCGAGAACGTGGGCGACCTGATCCGCGTCTCCGACCTGCCGGCGATCGAGAACGTGACCGTGCTGGAGGATCCCGAAGAGGTCATCGTCAAGATCGCGGCCCGCCGCGAGCTGGTCGAGGAGGAGGTGGCGCCTGCCGAGGGCGAGGCCGCCGAGGGCGCCGAGGCCGAAGCCGCCGAGGGCGAAGCTCAGGCCGCCGGCGAGACCGACCAAGAAGAGAAGTAGCGCGGCCGCGGCCTACCGCCGGGAGGAGACGGGCCCCTGAGGAACGACATCATCTTCGTGGCCGTCGCGGCCGTCCTCTTCGTGGGGCTCTGGCTGCTGGCCCGGATCCTGGTCCGGGCGATCGGGCGGGCCCTGGCCGCCCGCCAGGTCCGCGGCGACGTGGTGGTGCTGGTCCGCCGCGTCGCCTACGTCGTGATGGTCGGCCTGGCCGCGCTGATCGCCTTGGCCGTCGCCTTCCAGAGCCCCAACGCGGTGCTGGCGGGCGTGATCCTGGCCACGCTGGTGGCCAGCCTGGGCATCCAGGACCTGATGAAGAACTACGTCTCCGGCTTCTACATCCTGATGGAGAAGCACGTGCAGCCCGGCGACCGCATTCGCTTCGAGGGCGTCGAGGGGGTGGTCAGCGACATCCGGCTGCGGGTCACACTGCTGGTGGGCGAGGGCGGCTCGCGCGTGGTGGTGCCCAACGCGGAGCTGTTCAACAAGACCGTCATCGTGAGCAAGGACCCGGCCCGGCCCCCGCGCGGAAAGAGGCGGCTAGCCGATGGCGCCGAGCAGGATCCGGCAGAGGGCGCCAAACCCGTCGCCGGTTAGATCCGTCTCCTCGTTGAGGAGCTTGGTCGACTCTTGGATCGCCAGGTCGGCGTGCGTCTTGGCCGCGACCTGGTTGAACAGGGAGCGCAGGTGGAAGGTGTGGTCGGGGCGGTCGCCGGCCGGCTCCAGGGTGGCGCTGCCGTGGGACAGGTCGAGGTACTTGCCCCAGAGCCGGGTCTCCTGGTCGCCGCTCTCCGGCGAGTCCGACAGGTGGAGGCAGTTGATGCCGCCCCAGATCCCGAACCGCTCGCGCAGCGAGCCCGGCCGCGACTCGGCGATCCGGGTCTCGCCCAGCTCGTAGCGCATGTTGTCGAGGTCCGCGGCCGCGGCCGCGACGCGGCCCACCAGCACCGGCAGGGCGGTCATGAAGTCGACCAGCCAGGGAAAGAAAGGGCGGTCCTGCAGGAAGTCGTAATGGCTCTGGATGAGCTCGGCGGGCGGCTTGTACCAGGTCAGGCCCGACAGCTTCCAGCCCCGCTCCTCCTGGAGCCATGCCACCAGGGCGTCGCGCACCGCCAGCCGGTGCGCGGCATCCGGCTTGAAGATGACCAGCGCTGACGCCACGAAGGGCGAGTCTACTGATCGCGGTCGGTCGGCTCGTAGAAGCGCGCGTCCTTCAGCTCGTCGGGCAGGTGCTGCTGGTCGACCTGGGCGCCATCGAAGTCGTGCGCGTACCGGTAGCCCTTGCCGTACCCCATCTGCTTCATGAGGCCGGTGGGTGCGTTGCGCAGGTGCATGGGGACCGGGAGATTGCCGGTGCGCTCGATCGCCTCCCGGGCGCGTGCATAGGCCTTGTACGACGCGTTCGACTTGGGCGCCTTGGCGAGGTGCACGGCGGCTTCGCTGAGCGGGATCACCGCCTCCGGCATGCCCACGAAGTGCGCCGCCTGCTGGGCCGCGACCGCCACCGCCAGCGCAGTAGGGTCGGCCAGGCCCACGTCCTCGGCGGCGCTGATGACCAGGCGGCGCGCCACGAACATGGGATCCTCGCCCGCCTCCAGCATGCGCGCCATCCAGTACACGGCGGCGTCGGGGTCGCTGCCCCGGATGCTCTTGATCATGGCCGAGACGATGTCGTAGTGCTGGTCGCCGGCGCGGTCGTAAAGGAGGTGCCGCTGCTGCATGGCGGCTTCCACGTCTGCCAGCGCGATGGCCCGGCCGGTCGCCAGCGCGGCCGCCGCCTCCAGCGCGTTGAGCACCACCCGGGCATCCCCGCGCGCGCCCTCCAGCAGGCCGGCGAGGGCGTCTTGCTCGATCTCGGCGCCCAGCTCGGCCGCGCCCCGGCGGGCGATCCGTTCCAGGTCCTCCGCGGTGAGCGCCTCCAGCCGGAAGACGCGGCTCCGCGAGAGCAGCGGGGCGATGACCTCGAAGGATGGGTTCTCGGTGGTGGCGCCGATCAGGGTCACGGTCCCGTCCTCGACGTGCGGCAGCACGGCGTCCTGCTGCGCCTTGTTGAAGCGGTGCAGCTCGTCGATGAAGAGCACCGTGCGCTGGTCGAGGCGCCGGGCCTGGCGCGCCTCCGCGACCACCTTGCGCAGCTCGGGCACGCCGGACGTGACCGCGCTGATGGCCACGAAGCGGGAGCCGGTGGCTCGCGCCAGGATGGCGGCCAGCGTGGTCTTTCCGCTCCCCGGCGGCCCCCAGAGCACGATGCTGGGCAGGCGCCCCGACTCGGCAAGGCTGCGCAACACCTTGACTGCGCCTTCCTGGCCCACCAGCTCGTCGAAGGTGCTCGGGCGCAGCCGGCTGGCCAGGGGCGCATCCTCCCGGCGTCCCGGGTCCGGTTCGGCGCCGAACAAATCCTGCTGGCCCCCCACGTTGACCATAGTCAGCGAATTGCCGTGCCCGCGGCTACAATGCCGCGCAACATGTCGGTCTGCTGGTCCTGTGAGGGGCAGGTCCCCGAGGGAGCCCAGTTCTGTCCGAGCTGCGGGCACAACCAGAGCGAGCGCAACTCGAGCCCGATCTTCGTGGTCGACACCACCACGGAGCTTTTCAACGCGGTCTTCGTGAAGGCGATCATCGGCCAGGAGGTCAACCGCGCCGTCCGCTACAAGCGCCCGCTGTCGGCGCTGGTGGTCGAGGTCGACCACGCCGAGCACATCCACAACGACCTCGGCGGCGGCCAGCTCAACAACATGCTCAAGGAGATCGGCCAGGCCCTGGTGGCCGCCGTCCGCGACACCGACACGGTCGCCTTCCTGGACAGTGACGGGCCACCCCACTACGCGATCGTCCTGCCCGAGACCGACGCCGCCGGAGCCATGCTGGCGGCCGACAAGATCCGGCGCTCGGTGGGGTCGCACGACTTTCAGAGCGGCGGCAACTGGCAGCGGCTGACGGTCTCGGTCGGCATCGCCAGCGTGTCGCACGAACGCATGAACCAGCAGGACCTGATCACCGAGGCCTACAACACGCTGCGCCAGGGCCGGGTGGCGGGCCAGGGCCCGAACCGCACCTTCACCGAGACGCTCACCACCGCCACCGGCTACTAGCCCGCCTCTCGGCTCTCCCTACACTCGACTCTCGTGGCGTTGACGCGCGTCTACCTGATCCGGCATGCCGACGTGCTCAACCCCAAGAAGGTCCTCTACGGGCACCTCGACAACTTCCCCCTCAGCCCGCGCGGCCGGCAGCAGGCGCAGCTGCTCGGGAAGCGGCTGCGCGACGCCGGCCTGGCGCGCATCGTGCACAGCCCGCTGCAGCGGGCCCGGGAGACCGCCGAGCTGATCGAGGAGCAGCTCCCGCAGCGGGTGCCCCTGATCGAAGACCCCGAGCTCCGGGAGGCGGAGTTCGGCCGCTACCTGCAGGGCGTGCCGCCCTGGCAGGTGCCGTTCCGGCGCCCACTCTGGCTGGTGCACAAGGCCCGCCGCGGCCTGCTGCCGGGGGACGAGACGGTGGCGGCGATGGGCGGCCGCATCCTCGAGGTGGCCCGCAGGTACGCTCGCGAGTACCCGGAAGAGGTGACCGCGCTGGTCAGCCACGCCGACCCCCTGCAGGCGGCCTGGATCCTGCTCGATGGCCGGCCCCACAGCGAGGTCGAGATGTATCGCAAGAGCGTGTCTCGGGCCGGCCTGCTGGAGGTCGACTTCGACCCCGACGGCCAGCGGGTGGTGGGCGTCGCCTACACGCCGCCGCCGGAGGTGCCGGCGCCGGGAGCCCCGGAGCCCGAGGTCCCCAAACCCGCCTGACGCAGGGCCAGCGCCCCGCCCCCGAGAGCGGCCACCGCACCGGCGCCGGCCGCCGCCACCGCGCCCGCTGCGAGGTCGGGCTGGTTGGACGGGCACAGCGGCCGCGCCGCCGGCACCTGGGAGGCGGCTCCCGCCGGCACCGGCCGCGCCAGCAGGCTCGCATACCAGTCCTGGGCCGTGAGCGTGGTCGGCAGCCGCCGGCGATCGGTGTAGGAGACGAAGCCCGGCTCGGAGTGTGAGAAGTCGAAGGCGTCCTCCATCGGCGCCGCCCGGGCCTCCCGGGCGTTGATCGGCTGGAGGCCGAACACGCGGCGCACGAAGGCCAGCACCGAGGTGTGGTCGAGGACCTGCGAGGAGACGTGGCCGGGCTTGGCCCAGGGCGAGGCCACGATGCAGGGCACCCGGAAGCCGAGGCCCCGGTCGTCGACCTGGGGCGGCGCCACGTGGTCGTAGAAGCCCCCGTTCTCGTCGTAGTGCAGGATCACCGCCGTCCTGTCCCAGGCGGGCCCGGACGCGATCGAGTTGATGGTCAGCGCCACGAAGCGCTCGCCCCAGTCGATGGTGTCCGGCGGGTGCTCGCTGAGCGGTTCCTCGGTCACGATCCAGGAGACGCTGGGCAGGCTGCCGCGGGCGGCGTCGCGCAGGAAGTCGTCGTACGTGCGCACCGCGCGGGCCTCGGCCCGGCGCTCCGGATAGTAGGTGACGGGGCAGAAGCCGAGCGGCGGCGCGTCGGGGCCCGGCTGGAAGCCGGCCGGCAGGTGGGCGAAGTAGCACCCCCAGTCGACCCGGGCCTCGTCCAGGCGATCGACCAGGTTGGGGCGCGGCAGGAGGGCGGGGTCGATCACGGCGGGGTTGTTCTTGTAGCCGCCGGCCGAGGCCGCGATCGAGTACAGGCGGTTGGGCACCGTCGGCCCCAGGACGGAGGCGAAGTAGCGGTCGCAGAGCGTGAACCGGTGCGCGAGCGCCCAGTAGTAGGGGAGGTCGGCGCCGGTGTAGTAGGCGAGGGTCTTGCCGCCGCCCAGCAGCTGGAACTGGTCGTTGGCGCCCCCGTGGTACTCGGCGCGCGCGCTGTCGGTGTCATGAGGCGGGTCGAGGAGCGTCATCGAGGGCGCCTCCTTCGCCGGCGCGCAGCGGGGCAGGCCGTCGGCGCCCGGGAAGAGCCCGAAGTAGTGGTCGAAGGAGCGGTTCTCCTGCATTACCAGCACGATGTGCTGGATCGGCGTCTCGGCCGCCCGGCCGAATCGGACGCCGGGGAAAGCGAGGGATCCGGCCAGCCCGGCGGCGGCGGCGAGGAAGCGACGGCGGCTCAGGGTGACCACCTGGACCGCCTATGATCCGGCCCCGTGGCTGATCCCCTCAAGTTCCCCGAGGGTTTCCTCTGGGGGACGGCCAGCGCCGCGCACCAGGTCGAGGGCGACAACCGCAACAGCGACTGGTGGCTCTTCGAGCAGGAGCCGGGCCGGATCCAGGACGGCGACACCTCGCTGGTCGCCTGCGACCACTACCGGCGCTACCGCGAGGACTTCCGCCTCCTCCGCCAGATGCACAACAACGCGCACCGGCTCTCCATCGAGTGGTCGCGCATCGAGCCGAAGCCCGGCGAGTTCGACAGCCTCCAGATCCGCCACTACCGCGACGTCCTCGGCGAGCTGCGCGAGCAGGGGCTGGCGCCCATGCTCACCCTGCACCACTTCACGAGCCCGATCTGGTTTGCGAAAGGCGGGGGCTGGACCGCGCCCGAGGCACCGGCGGCGTTCCTGCGCTTCGTGCGCCGGGTGGTCGACGAGCTCGGGGACCTGGTCGAGCTCTGGTGCACGATCAACGAGCCCAACATCTACGCCGCCAACGGCTACCTGATCGGCGAGTTCCCGCCCGGGCGGAAGGGCGATCTCCTGGACGTCTGGCGCGTCCTCGCCAACCTCCGGCGCGGCCACGTGGCCGCCTACCGGGCGATCCACGAGAAGCTGCCCGATGCGCGGGTGGGCCTGTCGCACCACAAGTTCCTGCTGCTGCCGGCCTCGCACGCCCTCGGCGACCGCTGGGCGGCGCGCACCACCCAGGGCTTCATGGACCGCTGGCCCGTCGGTCGCGCGCGCCGGTCACCGGTGGTCGAGACCGAGGCGGACTGGATCGGGATCGCGCACTACTGGGCGCAGAATGCGGCTCTCGCCCCCCGCAGCCCGCGCCAGCAGTTCATCCGCCTCACCAACCCGCCGGGGATCCCGGTCACGGGCATGGGCTGGGCCTCGGACCCGACCTGGATGCGCGGCGTGCTCAACGAGGTGCGCCGTCTCGGCAAGCCCGTTTACGTCACCGAGAACGGCATCAGCACCCCCGACGACGCGGTCCGCCAGGCCTACCTGCCGGCGGTCGTGCGCTCGGTCCACGGCGCGATCGAGGACGGAGTGGACGTGCGTGGCTACTTCCACTGGACCGCGCTCGACAACTTCGAATGGGCGCGCGGCTACTCGCAGAAGTTCGGGTTGATCGCGGTCGACCGCGCCACCATGGAGCGCGAGGTCAAGCCCAGCGGCCGCCTCTACGCCCGGATCGCGGCCGCCAACGCGTTGGAACTCGACTAACTAGACTCACCGCTTAGTGAGACTGGGGATCAACGTCCCCTACACGGACCACATCCCGCGCGAGATGGTCGTCGCCTTCGTGCAGGAGGCGGATCGCCTCGGCTACGACAAGGTCTGGGTGGCGGAGGCTTACGGCTGGGACGCTTTCACGATCCTGACCATGCTGGCCTGTTCCACGCAGCGGATCGGCCTGGCGACCGGGATCGTCAACGTCTTCAGTCGCTCGCCAGCCCTGATCGGGCAGACGGCGGCCTCACTGGACGCCATCAGCGACGGCCGCTTCGTCCTCGGCCTGGGCACCTCCGGGCACCAGGTGATCGAGGGCTGGCACGGCGTCAAGTTCGAGCACGGGGTGACGCGGCTGCGGGAGACCATGGAGATCGTGCGCACCGTGCTCAAGCGGGAGCGCCTCAAGTACGACGGCAAGGTCTTCCACATGGACATGGGGCTGCACATCATCACGCACCCGGTCCGGGACACGATCCCGATCTACCTGGCCACCCTGACGCCGAGCGGGGTCGCCCTGGCCGCTGAAATGGCGGACGGCTGGCTGCCGGTCTTCTTCAGCCCCCGCCACTACGAAAAGGTGATCCTTCCCGAGCTGGAGAAGGGCGCGGCGCGGTCGGGGCGGTCCCTCGACGACTTCTCGGTATGCGTGTTCCAGCCGGTGGTGGTGACCGCGGACCGCAAGGCCGGTCGCGACCTGGTGCGGCCACACCTGGCGCTCTACATCGGGGGCATGGGCTCGCGCGGCAAGAACTACTACAACCAGCTCTTCCGGCGCTACGGCTACGAAGAGGAGGCGGCCAGGATCCAGGACCTCTACCTGGAGCGCCGCAAGGACGAGGCCATGGCCCTGATCACCGACGAGATGATCGACGCCGTGACCGTGATCGGGACCGCCGGCGAGTGCCGCGAGCAGCTGGACGAGCTGGAGCGGGTGGGCGTCGACGAGGTGGCGATGGCGCTCCAGGTCCCGGGCAACGACCCGGCCCAGATCCGGGACGCGCTGGAGGCCCTGGCGCCGAAGTGAAGCCCCTGGGTTGGGTCGCCGGAGGTGTAGCCGCGGCCTTGCTGCTGGCGGCCGCCGGCTGGGGGATGCTCCACCCCGCGGGCAGCCCGACCCTGAGCCTGGTCGGCCGGCCCGCCCCTGAGCTCGTGGTGAGCGCCTTCGACGGCTCCACGGTCCGGCTTTCCAACCTTCGCGGCCGGCCGGTGGTGGTCAACTTCTGGGCCTCCTGGTGCGCGCCCTGCCGGGTCGAGGACCCCGCGCTCCAGGACGCGGCCCGCGCCCACGCCGGCCAGGTGCAGTTCCTGGGCGTGGCCTACAAGGACTCCGAGGACACCGCCCGCGCCTACGCCGCCTCGACCCACCACCCCTATCCGCTGGGCTCGCCGCAGGGCGGCGTGCCCGGCGGGTTCGGGGTGACCGGGCCGCCCGAGACCTACTTCATCGACGCCCACGGCACGGTCGCCGCCCGCTTCCTGGGACCGCTGGACGCCCAGGCGCTGGACCGCTACCTGCAGCTGGTCGGCGTGGACTCGTTATGACCTGGCTCAAGCTGGGCGGGGCCGGCGTGGCGGTGGCGGCCTGCGTGAGCTACCTGGTCTGGTCGGCGGCCGGCAGCTCCGCGGAGTACTACCGGACGATCTCCGAGGTCCAGTCCCAGCCGGTGGCGGGTGACGTGCGGGTGCTGGGCGTGGTCCAGGACGACGTCCAGAAGCTGGACGGCGGCCAGGAGGTGCGCTTCACGGCCGCCGATGCGGGGGCCCGGATGCCGGTCGACTACCGGGGCGCGCTGCCCGACATCTTCAAGCCCGGGACCCAGGTCGTGGTCGAGGGCCGGACCGGCGCCGACGGCGTGTTCCACGCCCGCACGCTGCTGGCCAAGTGTCCGTCCCGCTTCACCGCCAAGGCGTGACGCCCGCATGATCCTGGCCACCTTCGGGGGCGCCTCCCTGCTCGCCGGGCTGGCTCTGGCCGGCTTCGCGGCTGCCGTCTCGGCCTGGGCCGGGCAGCGCCAGGATGCCGTGCTGGCACGCGTCGCCCGCCGCTCGCTGTACGCGGCCGCGGGCGCCGTGCTGCTGGCCTCGGCCGCGCTGGAGTGGGCGCTGCTCGACCACCAGTTCGAGATCGCGTACGTGACCGAGCACACCGACCGCTCCCTTTCCTGGCCACTGCTGGCGTCGACCTTTTACGGAGGGCAGCAGGGCTCGCTGCTGTACTGGACGCTGGTCCTCACCCTGCTGGGGTCGGTGGCGCTGGCGGCCGCCGGCCGCTCCGGGGTGCGCCTGCAGGCGTACGCCACCGCCATCGTGGCCGGCCTGGCGAGCTTCTTCCTGGCGGTCCTGGTCTTCGTGGCCAGCCCCTTCGACCTGCTCCAATTCACGCCGGCCGACGGGCTGGGCCTGAACCCCGTCCTGCGCGACGGCGGCATGCTGATCCACCCACCCTTCCTGCTCGCCGGGTTCAGCTCCTTCGCGATCCCCTTCGCGTTCGCCATGGCCTCCCTGCTGGCCGGGCGCCAGGACCCGGCCTGGATCGCCCAGACCCGGCGGGTGGCGCTGGTCGCCTGGAGCCTGCAGACGGCGGGCCTGGCGCTGGGGATGTGGTGGGCCTACCACGTGCTGGGCTGGGGCGGCTATTGGGGCTGGGACCCGGTCGAGAACGTGGCCCTGCTGCCCTGGCTGGCGACCACCGCCTACGTGCACTCGGCGCAGGTCCAGGAGCGCCGGGGACAGCTCAAGGCCTGGAACCTGGGGTTGGTGATCGGCGCTTTCCTGCTCGCCATCTTCGGGACCTTCCTGGTGCGGAGCGGGGCCCTGGTCTCGGTCCACACCTTCGCCGTGAGCGACATCGGGCCCTGGTTCTTCGGCCTGCTGGCGGTGCTGGTGGCCTTCTCACTGGCCGTCCTCGCGCTGCGCTCGGGCTCGCTGCGGGCCGACCGCCCGCTGGAGTCGGCAGTCTCCCGGGAGGGCGCCTTCCTGCTCCAGAACTTCCTGCTCGTTGGCCTGGTCGCGGCGGTGCTCTGGGGCACCCTGCTGCCGCTCCTGTCGGGGATGTTCGGCGGGCAGCGGGTGGTCGGGCCCTCCTACTACGAGCGGGTCTCCGGCCCCCTCTTCCTGGCCCTGCTGCTGCTGCTGGCGGCCGGGCCGCTGCTGCCCTGGCGACGCGCCGGCGGCACCTGGATGCGAGCGCTGGCCTGGCCGGCTGGGGCGGCCCTGGTGGCGCTGGCGGCGCTGGCCGCGGGCGGTGCCCGGGGAGCGGCGCTCGTCGTCTTCCCGATCCTGGCCGCGGCCGCCGCCACCTGCCTCC
>DATCNF010000094.1:0-2753 GCA_036565325.1 Candidatus Dormiibacterota bacterium
GATCACGTAGTTCCCATAGCCGCCGGCGGTGTGGCCCACGGCCACCACGATCCCGTCGGCCGCGGCCACCACCGGCGTCCCCTCCGGCGCGGCCAGGTCCACGCCGTAGTGGAAGTGCGCGTAGTTGCCGAGCGGCGGCTCGAACCAGAGGTCGGTCGGCCCGAAGCCCTGGGTCAGCGCGGCGCCTCCGATCGGAATCGCCAGGTGGCCACCCGGCCCGCCCGCGGGCAGCCCCGCCTTCAGGAGCTGGACCCGGCCCGCGCCCACGTTGGCCGCGCTCCAGGCCTCGGTCACGGACGCCAGGTTCAGGCTCTCCTGCTGCTGCTCCAGGAGGTCGACCAGCTGCGCGCTCAGGTCGGCGGGCTGATCCTGCAGCCCGTCCAGGGCCGACTGGAACTGCGACAGGAGGTCGTCGAGCGCCAGGGAGACGTCGTCCTGGCGCGCCATCACGGCAGTGAGCGAATCGAGCGCTGCCTGCAGCGAGTTCTGGAGCTCGGTCTCGGCATCCATGTCCGCCTGGCGGGCGTCGCGGTCGGCCTGGAGCTTGGCCAGGTCCGCCTCCAGCTGAACCTGCAGAGCGTGGGCCCGCCGGCCGGCCACGATCAGGTCGGTCCCGGTGCGCAGCACGTCGCCCACGCTGTGCGAGCGCGCGAAGAGCAGCGGCAGGGAGCTTGGACGCCGCGAGAGGGCGCGGGCCAGGGACCCGACCTCGCCCTTCTCAACGTCGATCTTGCCCTGCGTCTCGTCGATCTGAGCGTTCAGGTCGTCGATCTCCGACTGCAGCTGGTTGATCTTGTCGTCGGCGGCGTTGATCTGGTCGTTGAGCAGGCCCTCCTTGGCGGTGTTGGCGGCCACCGCGTCCGCCAGCGCCTGCTGCTTCTGGAGGGCGTTTGCCAGGTCGCCGCCGATCCGCGACCGCAGCGCCTCGAGCGCCGGGTCCGGCGTCGGGCTCGGCTCCGGTGTGGCGGCCACCCGGGGCGAGCTGGCGTCGCGGGCGCCGGAGGCCGGCGCGGGAGAGGTGCGAGTGCCGGAGGCCGGGGTCGGCGCGGTGTCGGCCCAGGCCAGGCTGGCAGAGAGCAGGACCGCGAGCACCGCCGCGATCGCCGGCCACAAACGCCTCATCCGGGGTCCCCGCGAAATCGCAGATTTTGTGGGGTGGTCATGCCGCCAACCGCCGCACCCCGAAGGCCGCCGAGACGGCGCCCAGGACCATCCCGGCCGTGATCAGGACCGCGGCGTCGAGCTCGACCGCGCGCAGGCCGACCCCTGGTAGAACGGAGACGAACACCGCCGAGCCCGCCCGCGAGGCCAGCCACCACACGCCGCCGACCAGCGCCGCCGCGGCCACGCCCGAGAAGGCCCCCGTGGTCACCCCCTCGATCACGAAGGGGCCGCGGATCATCCACTTCCGCGCCGAGAGCAGGCGTACCAGGGCGATCTCCTCCCGCCGCGCCAGCGCCAGCCCGCGGATGGCGTTCGCGCACACGGCGTAGGAGACGAAGGCCAGCAGCAGCACCAGCACCAGGCCCACCACCCCGATCCCGATCACCAGGTCCCGCAGGCTGCTGTACGCCTGGGGGTCGTAGGAGGTCGGCTGCGCCGTGTCGACGGCCGGGTCGCCGACGACGGTCCCGGCCACGGCGCCCACGTTGGAGACCAGCCGCACGTGGACTTCCAGCGCGCCCGAGAAGGGATTGGTGCTGGAGAGGTCTGTGAGGTCCCCCAATCCCGGCCGGCTCTTCGCGCGCGCCAGCGCTTCCTCAGGTGTGATCTCGCGGACCGAGGCGACCCTGGGGTCCGCGGCCAGGCGAGAGTGGAGCGCGGCCGTGGCGTCGGGGGTGGTGTCGGCCGCCAGGTAGACCTCGAAAACCGAGGCGCCCGCAGCCTGGTCGGCCGCCGCATGCGCCAGCGCCACTCCGACCAGGGAGAAGACGCCCGCCAGGAGCAGCAGCAAGGTCATCGAGCCGATGGCCGGCGTGGTCGCCGCCAGGTCCCGCCGCCAGCTGCGCACGCCCGAGAGCACCACCAAGCGCCAGGAATTGCCGGCCAGGGCCAGCCAGCGCCGCCAGAAGGGCCTCCGGGCGCGCATCTCGATCACTTGGACTTGCGGCGCGGCCGCAACGGCAGCGCCCTCCGCGGCTTCTTGGGCGTTATCGGGATCCGGGGCAGGCTGACGACCTGCGCGGCGCGGAAGTCCAGGTGATGGGTGGCGACCACGACCAGGGCGCCCTCGCAGGCCGCGTGCGACAGCAGCTCCATCACCACCGACGCGTTGCGTTCGTCCAGGGACGCCGTGGGCTCGTCGGCCAGCAACAGGCGCGGGCGCAGGGCGAGGGTGCGCGCCACCGCCACCCGCTGGCGCTCCCCCAGGGAAAGCTCGACGGGGAATTTCCGCTTGTCCTCGGCCAGGCCCACCGCTTCCAGCGCCTCGTGGGCAGCCCTGCGGATCACGCCGTAGGGCACATCGGGCCGCGCCATCTGCAGCGCCACGATCACGTTCTCGAGAGCGTTCAGGCGGGCCAGCAGACGGTGGTCCTGGAAGATGAACCCGGAATCGCGGCGCAGCCGTTCGACGCCGCGCAGGAAGCGCCGGTGCAGCGGGTGACCGTCCACCCACAGGCGGCCCCTGTCCGGCCGGAGCTGCCCGTGGATGAGGCGCAGCAGGGTGCTCTTGCCGGCGCCCGAATCCCCCGTCACCGCCACCAGCTCACCCAGCGAGGCCGAGAAGGTCAGCTGGTCCAGCACCACCCGCT
>DATCNF010000095.1:0-12673 GCA_036565325.1 Candidatus Dormiibacterota bacterium
CCCAGCCGCGCTAGCCGCGCGGCTGATCCCTGCCGTCCCGCCGGTCGCGTTCGCCCCACCGGCGCCATCCCTGAAGCAACCGGAGCCCCACCCGTGACGACCCCTATGGAAGAGCAAACCGATTTCCCGAAGGAGATCACCAAGATGTCGGTCGACTTCGACCGCTGGTACACCGACGTGGTCCGCAAGGCCGAGCTGGCGGACTACAGCCCGGTCCGCGGCTGCATGGTCATCCGGCCCTACGGCTACGCCGTCTGGGAGGCGATCCAGCGTGCCTTCGACGACATGATCAAGTCGTCCGGGCACCAGAACTGGTACTTCCCGCTCCTGATCCCGGAAGACGTCCTCATGAAGGAGGCCGAGCACATCGAGGGCTTCACCCCCGAGGTGGCCTGGGTCACCGAGGCGGGCAGCCACGGCAAGCTCGACCAGCGCCTGGCGATCCGGCCGACCAGCGAAACCATCATCGGGACCGTGATGCGCAAGTACATCCAATCTTGGCGCGACCTGCCGCAGCTCACCAACCAGTGGTGCAACGTGCTCCGCTGGGAGCTGCGCACGCGCCTCTTCCTGCGCACCGCCGAGTTCCTCTGGCAGGAGGGCCACACCTTCCACGCCAGCGCCGACGAGGCCAAGGCGGAGGTGGACCTGATCCTCGAGTACTACCGCCGGATCGCAGAGGACTGGCTGGCGCTGCCCGTGCTGAGGGGGACCAAGTCGAAGGCTGAGACCTTCGCCGGCGCCGAGTACAGCAAGTCGATCGAGGCCATGATGCGCGACGGCTACGCGCTCCAGTCGGGCACCTCGCACTATCTGGGCCAGAACTTCAGCCGCGCCTACGACATCGGCTTCGCCAACCGCGAGAACACCCGCGAGCTCTGCCACACCACGTCCTGGGGCATCTCGACCCGGCTGGTGGGGGGGCTGATCATGGGCCACGGCGACGACCGCGGGCTGATCATGCCGCCGAGGGTGGCACCGATCCAGGTCGTGGTGGTGCCCATCTACCGGGACGCCGAGAGCAAGGCCCTGGTCGAGGCGTTCATCGAGACCTGGCAGTCGTGGGTGCGCGCCGAGGGCGTGCGCCTGCACGTCGACTGGCGTGACGAGCGGCCGGGCGAGAAGTTCAACCATTGGGAGCTGAAGGGCGTGCCGCTGCGGTTGGAGGTCGGGCCGCGCGACGTGGAGGCGCGCCAGGTGACGATCGCCGACCGCCTGCACCCGGACAAGGCAGACCGGCGCACGCTGCCCTCGCTGGCGCTGGCCGAGCGGCTGCCGCACGAGCTGGAGCGCTTCCAGGGCGAGCTCTTCCAGCGGGCCAAGGACTTCATGGCCGACAACACCTTCGAGGTCTCGACCCTGGCCGAGCTGGTGGAGCACTTCAAGACCCGGACGGGCTTTGTCTGGGCGCCCTGGTGCGGGAGCGCCGAGTGCGAGGCCAAGGTCACCGAGGAGACGCGCGGCGTGACGACTCGCAACTTCGACCCGGATGCCGCGGTCGAAGGCGCCTGCCTGGTCGACGGCAAACCGGCACGCCACCGCGTGGCCTTCGCCCGCCCGTACTAAGCGGTTGGCTCGCCGGTGGTGGCCGGCGGCCCTGGCCGGCCTGGCGTTCTTCACGGCGCTGGGACTGAGGGCCGCCGCCGCCGACGGCTTCCGGGCCGAGGCGCCGATCCAGCCGGGGTCGCAATACGCCCGGCCGGCCGTGCTCCTGCCCGGCGAGCGGGTGCGCCCCGGCACGGGCTACGACGGCCAGTTCTACTTCTACCTGGCCCAGGACCCGTTCCTGACCCGGCCCACGACGGCGGCCTCGCTCGACAACACCTTCCGCGTCCGCCGGATCCTGTACCCGCTCCTGGCCTGGGCGTTGAGCCTCGGCCGGCGGGCAGCCCTGCCCTGGGTGCTGCTCGCCCTGAACGTGGCCGCGGCCTCGGCCACGATCGGGCTCGCAGGCTGGGCGGCGGCCCGGCGCGGCCGGTCGGCCTGGTGGGCGCTGCTGCTGGCCGCCTACGCGGGAATCTGGATCCCGGTCCTGCTGGATCTCACGGAACCGCTCCAGCTGGCGCTCCTGGCCGCGGGCATGCTGGCCGGCTCGGCGCCGCTCCTCTTCGTGGCCGCCCTGGCCAAGGAGACGGCGGGTGTGGCCCTGGCCACCGAGGCGGTGCGGGCCGCGCTGGCCCGGCGCTGGCGGCAGATGCTGCTGCACGCCGGGCTGGCCGCCGTCTACGTGGCGTGGGCCGCCTTCGTCTTCCTGGCCGTCAAGGGCACCGTCTACAACGAGCTCGGCGCTCACTTCCTGGACCCACCGGGGGCGCCCTTCCGGCTGCTCCTTACGCAGGGGCCGGCCCACGCCCTGGTGCTGGCTCCGGCCATCCTGGTCTGCCTCCTGGCGCTGGGCCGGCCGCTGGTCGCCCGGGACGGCGCCGCCTGGGCGGCCGCGGCTTACGGGCTGCTGGCGCTGGGCGCCGGCAACGACACCTGGCTCGACCCGGCCGCCTTCTACCGGGTGACCGCCGGCGCGCTCCTGCTGACTTTCCTCAGCTGGTGCCTGCGCGGCGACCGCTGGGGCCTGGCCGCGCTCCTGGTCGGAGCCTTCTCGGGAGCCCTGGCTCTGCCGGCGGTGCTGGCGGGGGGGTGACGGGCCGTCCCCCCCCGGCGGCTACGCCTTGCGGGCGACCGGCGGGAGCGTCTGGCTGATCGGGTTCTCGAAGGCGCCGATCACGGGCGCGTCCACGAACATCGAGTCCGAGGGCGCCACCGTCAGCGCGCCCGACCTGGCGGCCTCCAGCACTGCCGCCGCCACCGCCGGGTGGAAGTGCGTGCCGGCGCCCTTGGCGATCTCCGAGAGCGCCACCTCGATCGACATCCCCTTGCGGTAGGGGCGGTCGGAGGTCATGGCGTCCAGGGCGTCCGCAGCGGACATGATCCAGGCGTAGATGGGCAGCTCGTCGGCCTTCTTGCGGTCCGGGTAGCCCTTGCCGTCCGCGCGCTCGTGGTGCGAGCGGACGATCACCAGCTCGTCGGTGAGCATCTTCAGGTCGTGGAGGATCTCCCAGCCGATCACCGGGTGCTTCTTCATGAGCCCGAACTCCTCGTCCGTCAGCTTCCCGGGCTTGGAGAGGACCGCGTCCGGCACCCCGATCTTGCCGATGTCGTGGAGCAGGCCGCCCTGCTCCAGGCGCCGCCAGGCCTCGGGGTTGTCGGGTGCGTAATTCATCTGCTTGGCGATCACCAGCGAGTACTGGGTGACGCGGTCGGAGTGGCCCGCGGTGTAGGGGTCGCGCGCGTCGACCGCCTTGGCCAGCGCCTTGAGGGCGGCGATCGTGACCTCTTCGCGCGACTTGAAGAGCTTGGCGTTGTCGATCGAGATGGCGGCCTGCGCGGCCAGCGAGGTGACCAGGCGCCGGTGGTCCTCGGTGAAGAAGGTGCCGGCCTGGTACTTGGCCAGGAAGAGGATGCCGGTGGGCTCCTCGCGGAGCAGGATGGGCACGCAGAGGACCGCGCGGGGGTTCAGCGGCCCGCTGCCGCTCTGGGCGTCGTCCATGTGCTCCATGACCGGCTTGCGCTCGTGGATGACCTCGTCACAGATGTCGGCCCCCATCTCCAGGGCCAGCCGCTTGGCGGTGACCTGGTCGGTCCCGTACGAGCTGCTCAGGGTGAGCACCTTCTTGTCCTCGTCGAGCAGCGCGATGCAGCCGATCTGGGCCTCGGCGGCCTTGCCCGCCCAGCCCAGCACGATCTCCAGGACGTCGTCCAGGTCGAGGGTGGAGGTGACCGCCTTCAGCCCCTCGTGGAGGTTGGAGAGCTCCCAGATCATGCGTTTGCTGGTGTCGTAGAGCTCGGCGTTCTTGACCGCCACCACCGACTCGTTGGCGAGCGTGGTCAGCACCCGCACGTCGTCCTCGGTCCAGCCGTGCGCGTTGGTGTCGAAGACGGACAGGGTGCCCCACAGCTTCTTGTCCTCGAACATGGGCACCGACAGGGCGCCTCGGATCTGGTTGTTGGTGAGGTTGGGGTCCTGGACCTCCCAGGACGAGGAGAGGTCGGTGATCACCACCGGCTGGCCCGAGAGCATGACCGCTCCGACCACACCCTGCCCGTTCTGGATCTCGGCCCCGCGCACCTCCCCGAAGCCGATGGCTTCGCTGATCCGGTGCTTGCCCTCGGCCACCGACCGCGTGAGCATCGCGTGGTCGACCCCGTACAGGCGGGCGGCGGCTTCCAGGGTCTTGCGCTCGAGGACCCCGGCGCCCTCGGTGACCGTGGTCAGCGAGTGGGCCATCTCGCCCAGGGCGTTGATGGCGGTGTCCAGCTTGCTGGCCTGGCCGGTCGCCTTTTCCAGCATGTGCGAGTTCTCGACCGCGATGCCGGCCATCGTGCCCAGCTCGTCCAGGGTCGGGAGCTCGCGGTCCGCGAAGCCGTTGGCCTGGCGGCGGCCGAGACAGATGGCGCCCAGCACGCCCTGTTTGCCACGGATCGGCACCAGGGCCTCGGCGACCGCGTTGCCCTCGGGCGGCTCGAGGCCGCTGAAGAGCCCGTCGGCCAGGGTGACCGACTTGCGGATCACGGTCTGGCCCTGGACCACTGCGGTCAGGGCGCTGCTGCCGACCGGGACCGGCACCGCCGAGCCGTCGGTCATGGTGTAGGTGTCGCCGGCGCCGAAGAGGGCCACCCGCGCGGAGTCGTAGCGGACCAGGGTTCGGCCCTTGTCCAGCACCAGGAGCAGCACCTCGTCGAAGGACAGCCCGGAGGCCTGCTTCACGAGCTCGTTGAGGAGCGCGTAGCGCTGCGTCTCCTGCTTGGAGAGAGCCACCGCATGGGTGCTGGCGAGATGCGCGCCGGCTCGCATGGCGAGGGTGGTGGCGAGGCGGCGGTCGTCGGTGCTGTAGCCGCCCGGCTTGTTGGCGATCAGGACGAAGCCGCCGATGGCGTCGCCGACCCGGATGGGGACCACCAGCGCGCTCTCCAGGGCGAAGTCGTGCGGGACGTAGCTGAAGAGCGCGCCCAGCTGGTGGGCGTCGGTGGTCAGGAAGTCCTGGTTGGTCTCGATCGCCTCCAGCATGGGGTCGCTGGCTCGCCGCCGGCGGTCCACGGCCTGCGGGCGGAGGCCTTCGAGCCCGACGCCCTCCTGGGGCACGAAAGTGGCCCCGTCGGGCCCCAGGAGGTAGTAGCAGCAGATCGCCGAAGAGGTTTGGCGAGCGCTGTTCTGCGCCAGCTCGGCGACGCTGCCCGACTGCAGCGAGGGGTCCTCGGTGGCGGCCAGGAAGATGCGGTGCTGCTCCTCCAGCCGGGCGTTGAGCTGCTCGAGGTCGGTCACACGCTGCCGGATCTGCTCGGTCACCTTCTGGTAGCCGATGGTGAACAGCATCCCGCCCACGCCCAGGGCGGCCAGGCCGGCCAGGTTGATCAGCAGGAAGCGGTTGTTGAGCTGGAAGTGATAGGTGAGCGCCTGCAGCAGCACGGCGACCGCGCCGGCTCCGGCCGCGTACTTCCAGTAGCGCCAGGCCAGCCCCGCGCCGAAGGCCAGGACGCCTGCGAGCAGCGCCACGAAGGCGGCGTCGGCGGTCTGGTGCTGGATGTTGAAACTGGCGCCGGCCAAGATCGTGAAGGCGGCTGCGCCGAAGAGCGCGAGCGGCAGTGAGATGCGCGCCCGACTTCCAAGCATGGGGCCAATAGTCTAGGGACGACGGGCTTCAGTTGAACCTGTTTCTGGTAAGAACTGTGAACCCCTGAGATGAGCATTTCCGAACTCCTGCGCA
The DNA here is from genome assembly GCA_036565325.1 of Candidatus Dormiibacterota bacterium. Lineage (GTDB taxonomy): Bacteria > Chloroflexota > Dormibacteria > Dormibacterales > Dormibacteraceae > CF-28. The sequence continues at coordinate 5,760 of DATCNF010000095.1, forward strand.
TAGCGGCTCACCTCGACCCCGCCGGCCGGGACCTGGTCCAGCGGGCGTACGAGCGCGCCGTGGTGGCGCATACGGGCCAGCGCCGGCTCTCCGGTGGGGACTACGTGCAGCACCCCCTGGAGGTGGCTTCGATCCTCGCCGACCTGACCCTGGACGGCTCCACGATCGCGGCCGCGCTGCTCCACGACACCGTGGAGGACACGCCGCTCACGCTGGAGGAGATCCGCCGGGACTTCGGTCCCGACGTCGCCCACCTGGTGGAGGGCGTGACCAAGCTCTCGCGGATCTCCTTTCGATCGGCGCAGCAGATCCAGGCCGAGAACATCCGCAAGATGCTGCTGGCGATGGCCGAGGACCTGCGCGTGGTCCTCATCAAGCTCGCCGACCGCCTGCACAACATGCGGACGCTCGACCCGCTGCCCGAGATCAAGCGGCGTCGGATCGCCAAGGAGACGCTCGACATCTACGCCCCGCTCGCCCACCGGCTGGGCATCGGCCAGATCAAGTGGGAGCTGGAGGACCTGGCCTTTCGCCACCTCGAGCCCGAGGCCTACGCGGAGGTGGTCAGCCGGGTGGCCCGCAAGCGCCAGGAGCGCGAGCGCCTGGTCTCCGACCTGCGCGAGATCCTGGGCCGCGAGCTGGAGAAGATCGACATGCGGGCCGAGATCACGGGCCGGCCCAAGCACATGTACTCGATCCACCAGAAGATGACCAAGGACGAGAAGGACTTCAGCCAGATCTACGACCTGCTGGCGATCCGGGTCCTGGTCGACTCGGTCAAGGACTGCTACGGCGTGCTGGGGGTCGTGCACTCGCTCTGGAAGCCCCTGCCCGGCCGCTTCAAGGACTTCATCGCGATGTCCAAGTCGAACGGCTACCAATCCCTGCACACCACCGTGATCTCGCACTCCGGCGAGCCCATCGAGATCCAGATCCGGACCTTCGAGATGCACCGGATCGCCGAGTTCGGGGTGGCCGCGCACTGGGCTTACAAGGAGGGCACCGAGGGCCCCATCGACCAGAAGCTGTCCTGGCTGCGGCTGCTCATGGAGTGGCAGAAGGAGGTGGTCGACGCCGAGTCCTTCGTGGACGCGGTCCGGGTCGACCTCTTCCAGGACGAGGTCTTCGTGTTCTCGCCCAAGGGCGACGTCTACAACCTGCCCGCCGGGTCCACCCCGGTCGACTTCGCCTACCGGGTGCACACCGAGGTCGGGCACCGGTGCCTGGGCGGCAAGGTCAACGGCCGCATGGTGCCGCTCGACTACGAGCTCAAGAACGGCGAGATCGTCGAGATCCTGACCACCAAGGCGCCCCACGGCCCCAGCCGGGACTGGCTGAACTTCGTCAAGAGCGCCTCCGCGCGGGAGCGGATCCGCAAGTGGTTCAAGAGCCAGGCCCGCGAGGAGAACGTGGCCAAGGGCCGCGACCTGCTGGAGAAGGAGCTGCTCCGGATGCACCGGCTGACGCTGGCCCAGCTGCCCGAAGGCAAGCTCGAGGAGATGGCGCGCGCCGCCCACTTCCAGGGCGTGGAGGACTTCCTGGCCGCCGTCGGCTATGGCGATGCGTCCCCGCACTCGGTCGTGATGCGGATGGCGCTGGCGCCCGCCGGCGACGACGACATCCTGCGCTCGATCCCGCTGCTGCCCCAGGTCCGGCCCTCGCCGCGGGTGCTGGTGCGCGGGGAGCGGGGGGTGCTGACCAGGCTGGCGCCCTGCTGCCAGCCGGTGCCCGGCGACGCCATCGTCGGCTACACGACACGGGGCAAGGGCGTCACCGTCCACCGCCGCGACTGCGTGAACGCGATCAACGCCCAGGAGGAGGCGCGGGTGGTCCCCGTGGACTGGGACAGCGAGACGGGTGTCCTGTTCCCGGTGGCGATCAAGATCGAGGCCTGGGACCGCACGGGGCTGCTGCGCGACATCACCACCGTGATCGCCGAGAACCGGGTCAACATGTCGTCGTGCTCGGTGCACGTGTACGACGACAAGACCGCGGTGGTCTCGGCCACGGTCGAGATCGATTCCCTGTCGCAGCTGTCCCGCTTGCTGGAGAAGCTGGAGTCGGTGCGCGACGTGCACACGGTCGCCCGGGAAGCCTCTTGAGCGACTTCGAGAGCACGGTCGAGATCGGGGCCCCGCCGGAGACGGTCTGGGACGCGCTGGTGGCGCCGGACGGGCATCGCCGCTGGTACTACGACCTCGCGCCCAGGGGGGAGTTCCGGAGCGGCGCTCGGATCTCCTGGGTCCAGCGCGACGGCAAGGAAGCCGAGGAGTCGACCGTGCGCGAGGTGGTCCCGCCGCGGCGCCTGGTGCTGGACACCCGCTTCCTGTTCGCGCCCGTGTATGCGGCCCAGCCGCCGCACACCATGACCTACGACGTCGAGCCGGCAGTCGGAGGGAGCCGGGTCACGCTGCGGGTCGACTTTCGGGAACCGGGGCCGACCCGCACCCTCTTCCTGAGCGAGGGGCAGGGCCTGTTGAAGGGCCTGCGCGTCGAGCTGGACCCGGCCGCCCAGGCCGAGATCCGGCGCCTTGACCAGATCGGAGACGTGGAGATCCATGACGTGACCCCGGACCGGGTCGGCGATTACCTGGCCTTCTTCGACGAGGACGCCTTTCGTGACTATCCCGCCTGGTCGGCGTGCTACTGCATGGAGACGATGTTCTGGGGCGACGAGGCCGAGAACGCGGCGCGTACGGCCGGCGACAACCGGCGCGACATGTCCCGCCTGATCGAGGAAGGCAAGGTGACCGGGCTGCTGGCGTATGCGGACGGCAAGCCGGTGGGATGGTGCAACTACGGCCCCACCACGCGCCTGGCCGGCGTGGTCAGGAAGCTCCAGCTGGAGCCGGGCGACCACGATGGCGTGGGGTCCATCGCCTGCTTTGTGATCGCTTCCCAGTACCGAGGCCACGGCCTCGCCCGGCGCCTGCTGGACGCCGCCTGCGAGCGGCTGGGCGCGCGCGGGCTGGAGTGGGTGGAGGCGTATCCCTTCAAGGCGGGGGGCAGCGCGCAGGCCAACTTTCGGGGCCCCCTCGAGATGTACCGGGAGGCCGGTTTCGAGAGCTACCGCGACACCGAGCGCACCCTGCTGATGCGCAAGCGCCTTGGCTGAGTCGCCGGCGGGTCTGCGGGTCGAGGCCACGGCCGATCGGCAGTTCGGCACCAACAGCTACCTGGTGTGGGACCAGGCTACGCAGGACGCCGTGGTGATCGACGCCAACCTGGAGCCGGACGCCATGGTCGCGCTGGCACGCGAGCGGGGCGTCAAGGTGTGCGCGATCCTGCTCACCCACACCGACGTCGACCACATCGGCGGCCTGCCCCGCCTGCTGGCCGAGTTCCCGGACGTCCCGGTCGCCGTTCACGACGCGGAGCGGGAGGTGGTGGAGGCCGGCAAGCCCCTGCGCAAGACCAACTGGGGTTTCGAGCTGCCGCCCGTCGCGAAGCTCGACCGCCTCGAAGAGGGCGAGAGCTATCGGGCGGGCAGCCTCGAGTTCGAGGTGCTGCACACGCCCGGCCACTCCCCGGGCGGCGTGACCCTGAAGATCGGCAACGCGCTCTTCACCGGCGACGCGCTCTTCGCGGGCTCGATCGGGCGCAGCGACTTCCACAACTCGGACGGCCAGCTGCTGCTCGACAGCATCAAGGGCAAGCTGCTGGCCGAGGCCGACGAGATGCTGGTGTTCCCGGGCCACATGGCGCCCAGCACCATCGGCCGCGAACGCAAGCTCAACCCCTTCCTCTGACTCATCCCCCTCCCCTCAGGGGAGGGTTGGGGTAGGGGCGGTCAGCCGAAGAAGCTGAATCCGGGTCGGTCAACCACGGTGATGGCGTTGCCGTGCAGGTCCTTGAGGAATCCCATTGGCGGCCGATCGCCCCCGCCGGCGTCCGGCCGCTCCACCTCCACGCCGCGCGACTCCAGGTCGTCGAGCGTCCGGCCGAGGTCCTCGCAGACCAGCATGTAGTGCGGGGCGAAGCCGAGCTCAGCGCGAAAGCGGTCGGCCAGCTCACCCTCGCCGTGGACCGTGACCTCGCCGAAGACGATCCGCCAGCCGCCCGAGGCGGGTCCCACGGTCACGAAGCGGAACGAAGGCTGGTCGCGGTGGTCCGCCAGTATCCGCAGGCCGAGCATGTCGCGGTACCAATCGGCGGCCGCGCCAGGGTCGGGCACGTAGTACGCCATCATCATTCCGCGATCCACCATCACTTCGCCTCCACGGCCTTGCGGGCCCACGCCACCAGCTGGTACTCGTCGTCGCGGACCGACGCGGGCACCTCGTAGAACCAGCCCAGCTCCATCGACGGGTTGGTGGCGAAGGGGCCCGAGCCGGAGCGCATGTACTCGAGCCGGGTTCCGTGGTCAGTGCGGAACCAGATGCGCTCGCCCTGGACGACCGCGAACATGCGGTCCTTGAGATAGAGCGCCCAACCGCCGAGATGGGGCCTGTCCTCGACCTCGCCCAGCGGCGCCAGGGCTTCCAGCAGCCGGATGATTAGGCTGGGCACCCGCCGAATCTTAGAATCGGCGGATGCCCCCCAGCCAGCCGATCAAGGCCGCCCGCGGGGTTCGCGACGTCATGCCGGCCGAGCGCGCGGTCTGGGAGGTGGCCGAAACCGCCGCCCACGAGGTGGCCCGGGCCTACGGCTACCAGGAGCTGGTGACCCCGATCCTGGAGCTGGCCGCCCTCATCGAGCGCGGCGTGGGCCAGGACACCGACGCCGGCGGCAAGGAGCTGTACCGGCTGGTCAAGCGCGGCCACGAGGAGCTGGTGCTGCGGCCGGAAGCCACCGCCGGGGTGGTGCGCGCGTACTTCCAGCACGGCCTCGGCCAGGGCCCGCAGCCGGCCCGTCTCTACACGCTGGGCTCCATGTTCCGCTACAACGCGCCCCAGCTCGGCCGCTACCGCGAGTTCCACCAGCTGGACGTGGAAGCCATCGGCGACGCCTCGCCCGCCTACGACGTGGAGTGCATCGAGATCGCCATGCGCTGGATGGGAGCGCTGGGATTGCGCGGCTTGCGGCTGGAGCTCAACAGCATCGGCGACGGCAAGTGCCGGCCCGGCTACATCGAGAAGTTGGTGAACTATTACCGGCCGCTCCAGGACAAGCTGCACCCCGACTGCCAGCGGCGGCTGGAGACCAACCCCCTGCGCCTGCTCGACTGCAAGGAGGAGCAGTGCGCGCCCTACAAGGCGAAGGCCCCGCGCATCACCGACCACCTGTGCGCGGAGTGCGAGGCGGCCTTCGGCACGGTCCGTGGGATGCTCGACGCGGCGGGCATCGAGTACCTCCTGAACCCCTACCTGGTGCGCGGCCTCGACTACTACACGCGCACCGTTTTCGAGGTCCTCCACGAAGCCTTGGGCGGCGCCCAGAACTCGCTTGGAGGAGGCGGCCGCTACGACGGCCTGGCCGCCGAGATCGGCTACCCCGACACCCCGGCAGTGGGCTTCGCGGCCGGCTTCGAGCGGGTCGTGATGATGATGGGCGAGGAGGGTGAGGAGGTGGTCCCGCCGCCGCCCGCGCTGGTGTTGGTGTTGCCGGATGGGCCCCTCCTGAACGAGGCGGCGGAGGTTGGGCGCATCGCCCGGACGGCGGTGCCGACCGCGGTCGATTACTCGACCCGCAGCCTCAAGGCCAAGATGCGGGCGGCCAACCGCCTGGGTCCGCGCTGGGTCGCCATCCTCAACGCTGAGGAGGCGGCGCGCCGGGTCGTCCAGCTGAAGGAGATGGCCGGCGGCGAGCAGGCCGAGGTGGGCTGGGACGAGCTGCCCGCGATCCTGGAAGCCGAGCTGAGCCGGTGACCACCCCACAAAATCTGCGATTATGCCCACCCCACCAAATCGTTGATTTGGCGGGGACCCCGGGCGGGGACCCCGAATGAGCGGTTTCACCGCCATCCGCTGCGGCGACCTGCGCGCGGTGCATGCGGGGCAGGAGGTCGAGCTCTTCGGCTGGGTGGCCCGGCGGCGCGACCACGGCGGCCTCATCTTCATCGACCTCCGCGACCGCTGGGGCCTGGCCCAGGTCACCATCAACGAGGCCAACACCACCCCCGACGCCTACCAAGCCGCGTCATCGCTGCGCAGCGAGTACGTGCTCCGCGTCAAAGGCCGGGTCGAGAAGCGCCCGCCGGGTGCCGAGAACCCCAACCTCCCGACTGGCGAGGTGGAGGTCTTCGCCACCGACCTCGAAGTCCTGACCACGTCCAAGACGCCGCCCTTCCCGATCGAGGGCGACCAGGAGCCCGAGGAGCGCGTGCGCCTCAAGTACCGCTACCTCGACCTGCGGCGCCCGCGCATGCAGCACATCCTCCAGGTGCGTCATCGCGTCAACAAGATCACGCACGCCTACTGGGACGAGCACGACTTCCTGGAGGTGGAGACGCCGATCCTGACCAAGAGCACACCCGAGGGCGCGCGCGACTTCCTGGTCCCCTCGCGGCTCTACCCGGGCGAGTTCTACGCGCTCCCCCAGTCGCCGCAGCAGATGAAGCAGCTGCTGATGGTGTCAGGGGTGCAGCGCTACTACCAGATCGCGCGCTGCCTGCGCGACGAGGACCTGCGCGCCGACCGCTCGGCCGAGTTCACCCAGCTCGACGTGGAGATGTCCTTCAACGACGAGGAGGACATCTTCACGCTGATCGAGGGTTGGATCGGACGCCTCTGGAAGGAGATCCTCGACGTCGACTTGCCGCGTCCATGGCCCCGGATGACGATGAAGGACGCGCTGCTGCGGTTCGGCACCGACAAGCCGGACCTCCGCTACGAGCTCGAGATCGCCGACCTCGGCGAGGTGCTCAAGGACACCCAGGCCCAGGTCTTCCGGGGCGCCCTGGACGCCGGCGGGGTGGTGCGCGGACTGTCGGTGCCCGGCGGGGCCGACCTGTCGCGGCGGGAGCTCGACGAGCT
>DATCNF010000096.1:0-2595 GCA_036565325.1 Candidatus Dormiibacterota bacterium
GGCCCGCCGGGCGCGGCATCCCTGGCCGCCCTGGCCGCGCGCAAGCTGCGGCCGGGCGGCCGCCTGGCCCTGGAGGCGGCGGCGCCGGACAGCCGGCGCGACCCCGCCCTCGCGCGTCCGGTCGACCCCGACTTCCTGGTCTTCAGCCTGCGGGAGGCGGGCTTCCGCGAGGTCGACCTCGCCGGCGGGGACCACGCCTACCAGCTCTTCGCCACCAGGTAGGGTGCGCGCAAGTGGAGATCAACCAGCTGCTGGCGGTGGCCGCCTACGGCGACGCCACCACCAACGAGGCAATGCGGCTGCAGCGGATCTTCCGGCAGTCGGGACCCTCGCACATCTTTTCGTTCCGGCCGCCCGACCCCCGGCTCAGCGGCGTCCAGGCCCTGAGCGCGTTCGAGAGCGCCGCCGGCCGTGACAGCACCCTCCTGCTGCACTTCTCCATGGGCCAGCCCGAGCTCTTCGACTTCGTGACCAAGCGGCCGGAGCGCCTCCTCCTGCGCTACCACAACGTGACCCCGCCGGAGCTCTTCCAGGATTTCGATCCCACCTTCGCGGCCCAGCTGGCGGCCGGCCGCCGCGAGGTGGCGGCGCTCAAGGACCGCGTCACCCTGGCCGTCGCCGACTCGACCTTCAACGCCCAGGACCTGGTGGGCTTCGGCTACCGGTCGCCGGTGGTGGTGCCGCTGGTCCTCGACCTCGACGGCCTGGTCAACACCCGGCCCCGGCAGCCCTCCTTTCCACTCCCCGAACCGGGCCCGCCGGTGATCGCGTTCGTGGGCCGGATCGCGCCCAACAAGGGCCACCCGCAGTTGCTCCAGGCGTTTCACGTGCTCAAGACCTACCTGCGGCCGGACGCCTTCCTGGTCATCATCGGCAGCCCCCACCACGTCGGCTACCTGCAGAGCCTGGAGCGCTTCATCCAGGAGCTGCGGCTCAACGACGTGGTGATGCCCGGCCAGGTCAGCGACCCCGAGCTGGCGGCCGTCTACCGGCGCGCGGACGTCTTCCTGTGCCTCAGCGAGCACGAGGGGTTCGGGGTGCCGCTGGTGGAGGCGATGGCCTTCGGGGTGCCGGTGGTCGCCAAGGCCGCGGCCGCGGTCCCCGAGACCGTCGGCGGCGCCGGCATCCTGCTCCCGGACTCCGGCCCCGCCCTGGTGGCCGAGGCCGTGAACCGGGTGCTCGAGGACCGTGGGCTGCGGGCTCGACTGGCCGCCCGGGGCCGCGAGCGCCTGGCGGAGCTGCGCCCGGACGACCTCGGACGCCGGATCCGCGAGCACATCCTGGCCGCCTCGGCGTGAGGCTCCTCTTCGTCGTCCAGCGCTACGGCGCCGAGGTCTTCGGGGGCGCCGAGACCTACGCCCGCGACCTGGCGACCCGGCTGGCGGGGCGCGGGCACTCGATCGAGGTGCTCACGTCCTGCGCCGTCAGCTACCTGACCTGGGCCAACGAGTACCGCCCCGGGACCGAGCAGCTGGACGGCGTGCTGGTGCACCGGCTGCCGGCGCGCATCCAGCGCGAGCAGCGCCTCTTCCTGCCCCTCTCCACGCGCCTGGTCCAGGACCCCCTGGGCGCACCCCTCCACCTCCAGAAAGAGTGGATCCGGCTCCAGGGCCCCTACATCCCCGAGGTGCCGGAGTGGATCGGCGACCGCTCGCCCGAGTTCGATGCCGCCATCTTCGTGACCTACCTGTACCACCCGGTCTGGGCGGGCCTGCCGGCGGCGCGGGTGCCCCGCATCTTCCATCCCACCGCCCACGACGAGTGGATGCTCTACATGAGCGCCTACGACCGCCTCTTCCACCTCAGCGACGGCTTCGGGTTCCTCACCCCGGAGGAGGGGCGGCTCGTGGAGCGCCGGTTCGGAGTGCGCCGACCGCAGGCGGTGACTGGGGTCGGCATCGACCTCCAGCGCCGCCCCGACGCCGCCGCCTTCCGGGCTCGCTTCGGGCTCGGAGACCGGCCGTACGTCGCCTACGTGGGCCGCCTCGATCCCATGAAGGGCTCCGACGAGCTCTATCGCTACTTCGTGGCGTACAAGCGTCGGCATCCGGGGCCCCTGGCCCTGGTCATGATCGGCGAGGAGGTCTACCGCCTGCCCCGGCGCTCCGACGTGATCAAGACCGGGTTCGTCGACGACGGCCTGCGCGACTCAGGGGTGGCCGGTGCCCAGGTGCTGGTCCAGCCTTCCCGCTTCGAGAGTTTCTCGATCGTGCTCTGCGAGGCCTGGGTGGCCGGCATCCCGGCCCTGGTCCAGGGCCGCTCGGACGTGCTCCTGGGACAGGCGCGCCGCAGCGACGGTGCGCTTCCCTACTGGACTTACGCGGAGTTCGAGGCCGGGCTGGAGACGCTGCTCGACGACGAGCCGCTGCGCCGCCGGATGGGCGCGGCCGGCCGCCGCTACGTGGAGGCCAACTACGCCTGGCCGGCGATGCTGGCGGGTTACGAGGCCTTTCTCGAGCGGGTGGCCGGCGCGCGCCGCTCCAGCACCCGGTCGTAGGCGGCGAGGGTGGCGGCTGCCACCCGCTCCCAGGTGTGGGGAGCCGCCAGCTCCCGAGCCCGGGCCCGGCGACTAGCGACGTAGTCGGGGTCGTCGAG
>DATCNF010000097.1:0-5785 GCA_036565325.1 Candidatus Dormiibacterota bacterium
GGCACGTGCTGGTCAGGGGAGCGACGCCAGGCAGCGTGCTGGAGGTGGGCATCGGCGAGCTCCAGCCCGCGGACTGGGGCTGGACGCGGTCGGGCGGCGCGCCGATCGAGCTCTACAAGCGTTTCGGCGTCGACGAGGGCGACCCGGAATGGCTGCTCTGGTCGATCGACGCCGGCGCCGGCACCGCCACCAGCCGACAAGGCCGCACCGTCGCCATCCGGCCGTTCCTGGGCGTGATGGGCGTGGCGCCGGCGGCGCCGGGCTTCCACGGCACCGGCCCACCGCGAAACGTGGGCGGCAACCTGGACTGCGCGGAGCTGGTGGCGGGCACCACGCTGTATCTGCCGGTCGAGGTGGAGGGCGCGCTCTTCTCGTGCGGCGACGGGCACGCCCGCCAGGGCGACGGCGAGGTCTCCGGCACCGCCATCGAATGTCCGATGGAGCGGGCCGACCTCACCTTCGGCGTGCGCCGCGACCTGGCGATCAAGACACCGCGGGCTCGGCTGCCAGACGGCTGGCTGACGCTCGGGGTGGGGGGGACGCTCGACGAATCCGCCGACTCGGCCCTGGAGGCGATGCTCGACCTGATGCAGGACCAGCTCGACCTCTCGCGCAAGGAAGCGCTGGGCCTGGCCAGCGTGGTGGTCGACCTGCGCGTGACGCAGATCGTCAACGGCACCGTGGGAGTCCACGCCATCCTGCGCGACGGAGCGATCAGTTAGAGAGGCGACTCCTCCCCACTTGGTGGGGAGGTCCCTCGCGAAGCGAGGGGGAGGGGGACATCGTTAGCCCGGCGCCACCTGCGAGCCTCGGGCATCTCCCACAAGAGCCGCGGTGCCACCCCGCGACCGGCGCGCAGCCCCGCCCGCAGCACGCGATAGCGCCGGCCTGGCGCGGGCAGCCCATACGCCTCGCGCAGGGATGCCGGCAGCAGCCCGGAGGTGAGGGTCTCCAGGGGCCACCACGCCACCCCCGGCAGCCGCCGCAGCGGTCGCAGCACGTGCCGCCCCAGCTCGCGCGCCCGCGCGTCCACCGACACGTCCTCAGCCACCACCCGCGCCAGGTAGGCCTCGAAGCCGGCCAGTGAGTCGGGGAACCGGTCGTCCGGGATCCCCAGCAGCCGCCCGCTCCAGCGCGAGGCCAGGTAGTACCCCTCGCGTTCGCGGGCGGTGAGCGGGGCCACCAGCTCGGAGTAGGTGGTGAGCGCGCTGTCCACCAGCGTGGAGTGGACCCAGAGCAGCAGTGCGGGGTCGCGGGCGCGGTAGCCGCGACCCCGCACGGGACGATGGGCGCGGTTGATGGCGACCGCCGCGGCCCGTACCTCCGCCTGCGTGCCGAATGCCAGCCGGTAGGTCTGCGTCAGAGTCCGCCAGAGCCGGGGCAGGGGCCGCGACCGGAAGTCGCTGTGCTCGTCGACCCCCGCCGCCACGCCCGGCAGCGCCAGCTGCATGAGCAGCGCGCGGGCTCCTCCCAGCAGCAGCGCCGTTTCGGCATTGACGCGATACAGAACCGTATCGTACGGTGGGGTATCGGCCCTCCGCTTGGGAAAATCAGTCATGAGCGCTATCATGTCTTGACACCCACTCGAAGCCATGTTAGGTATGACGCACCAACAGAAGATGGGAGAGAGTCGCTAGCTTGATTGCAAGCGCGCGCGGTTCCATAGCCGGGGTCGGAGAGCTCACGCTGCTGTTCGGCGCCGCCCTCCGCGGCGCCATGCGACGACCCTTCTATTGGCAGGAGTTCCTGGAGCAGTGCCGCTTCATCATGACGGCCAACTTCGTCCCTCTGCTGCTGACGGGACTGGGCTTCGGGACCATCGTGGCGCTGGAGGCGGGGCAGTTCTTCAAGGCGACCAGCGCCGAGTACCGCCTGGGCGGCTTCACCGTGATGTCCAACATCCGGGAGTTCAGCCCGGTGGCCACCGGGCTCATGATCGCCGCCGTCTCGGGCACCGCGATCGTCGCCGACCTGGGTGCCCGCCAGGTCCGCTCCGAGCTGGAGGCCCTGAGTGTGATGGGCCTCTCCAACGTCCTCTTCATCGTGGTGCCCCGGGCCCTGGCGCTGATGCTGATGACCGCCCTCTACAACTTCCCGATGATCGTCTTCACCATGCTCGGCTCCTACCTGGTGGGGGTCTTCGTGGTGGGCGTCAACCCGGGCGGCTTCGTCGCCACCTTCTTCACCCAGGGCACCGCCGTCGACGTGATCGGCGGGGAGGTCAAGTGCATGGTCTTCGGCGCCATCGTGGCCGCCATCTGCATCTACAAGGGCGTGAGCGCCAAGGGTGGTGCCGAGGGCGTGGCGCGCGCCGTGCACTCCTCGGTGATCTGGTCCTTCATCGCCATCCAGGCCTGGGAGTGCCTGTACACGCCGACCGTGCTGGCCCTCTTCCACAACCAGATCACCCTGCGATGAACACCCCACAAAATCTGCGATTTTGCGGGGACCCCGGATTGACCAGCCACTGATGGCGATCCAGGCCAAGAAGATCGAGGTCGCACCGCCGCCCTTCTGGGCGCAGGGCTTGGGCATATTCGAAGTCCTCGGCGACATCGTCGTCTTCGCGGCCCGCGCGCTCAGGCAGATCCCACGGTGCCTGCGCTACTCGGGTGAGATCTGGTGGTACGCCGCCTTCCTGGCCATCAGCAGCACGCCGGTGGCGCTGGTCATCACCTACTTCAGCGGCTCTGAGTGCTCGGTCGAGGCCTACTACTCACTCCACCAGCTGGGCGGCGCCGAGTCGCTGGCCGGCGTCTTCAACGCGCTCTGCGACATGCGCGAGATCACGCCTCTCTTCTTCGGCTTCGCGATCGGCGCCAAGGTCGGCTGCGGCATCGTCGCCGAGCTGGGCACCATGCGCATCAACGAGGAGATCGACGCCCTGGAGACCATGGGCGTCCCCAGCATCCCCTTCCTGGTCAGCACCCGGATGCTGGCCGCGCTGCTGGTGATGCCGCTGATGTACGTGCTCAGCCTGGCCGCCTCGTTCCTGGCCAGCTGGGTCGTCCAGCACTTCCAGATCGGGCTGGTGTCCGACGGCATCTACTTCAACTACTTCTGGAGGTACACCAACCTCCAGGACCTCGGGTTCTCGATGATCAAGGCGATCACCTTCGCCTTCACGATCATCTGCGTGGCCGTGTATTACGGCTACCACGTGACCGGCGGCGCGGTCGGCATCGGCCGAGAGCGCGAAGAGCGCGGCCGCGGCGAGCCGGCCCGCACGCTGGGGACTCAGCATCATGGCGCGCTTGAGACCCAGCTTACGTGATAGTCACGCTGATGCCAAATCGCTCAGTACGAATACGTACCGGTGGCACGGTTAGCATCGGCGCGCCATGCGGAACCTGATCACGACCAAGGGCGCCTACCACGAGCCCAACCACCGAACCACGATCGTCCACCTGGAGCGCTGCCACGAGGAGGGGTTCTGGATGGACATGCAGGACCCCGACGAGGAGGACTTCAAGATCCTGGCCGGTGCCTTCAAGTTCCATCCGCTCACGATCGAGGATGTCAAGAATCGCGGCCAACGGCCCAAGCTGGACGACTACGACGGGTACCGGTTCATGGTCCTGTTCTCAGCGCGCTGGACCGACGCCGGCGAGCTGGAGACGGACGAGTATCACCTCTACATCTCCGACGACTACCTGGTCACGGTCCACGACGGGCCCGCGCCCCTGTTGGACCAGCTGCGGCGCCGCATCGGGGAAACGCCGGCCATCGCCCGCGGCAAGCCCGAGTTCCTGGCCTACCTGGTCATCGACGCGGTGGTGGACCCCACCTTCGACGCCCTGCAGCGGCTGGACAGCACGATCGACGAGCTGGAGGACGCCATCGTCGACCGCGCAGACCCCGAGCAGCTGCGCCGGATCTACGCGCTCAAGCACTCGGTGACCCAGCTCCGCCAACTGCTCGGCGCGGAGCGCGACCTTTTCCAGCGCCTGATCACGGAGTCGCTCAGCGACCCCGATCTCGGCGCCTACTACCGAGACGTCTACGACCACGTGATTCGCCAGTACGAGTCGGTCGACTCACTCCGCGACCTCCTGACCGGGGCCATGGACGTCTACCTCTCGACCGTCTCCAACCGCCTCAACGTCACCATGCGAACGCTGACCGTGATCGCCAGCCTCTTCCTGCCGATCACCTTCCTGACCGGCTTCTACGGCATGAACTTCGCCTACCTGACGAGCGTCCTCGAGCCTCACCAGCTGGCGTTCCCGATCGCGATCGGGACCATGCTGGCCGCGACCGCCTTCCAGCTCTACATCTTCAAGCGTCGCGGCTGGATCTGAGGTGGTGTAGCAGGAAGGCCCAGGCGTCGGCCTCCTCGGGCACCAGCTTGGCCACCGGCTTGCCCTGGCCGTGCCCGGCCCGGGCGTCGACGCGCAGGAGCGTCAGGCCACCGGGGTCCGCGGCCTGGAGCCGGGCCGCCATCTTGCGCGCGTGCATGGGATCGACCCGCGAGTCGCCCTCGCCGGTTGTGATCAGGGTCCGCGGATAGCGCGTGCCCGACTGCACGTGGTGGTACGGCGAGTAGGCGTACAGCCACCGGAACTGCTCGGGGTCGGCGGCGGTGCCGTACTCCGGCGACCACAGCTGGGCGACCTTGAACCTCTCGTAGCGGACCATGTCCAGGAGCGGCACGCCGCAGACCACGGCGCCGAAGAGGTCCGGCCGCTGCGTCATCGCCGCACCCACCAGCAGCCCGCCGTTGCTGCGCCCGAAGATGCCCAGCTGCTCCCTCGTGCACAGGCCCTGCGCGAGCAGCCACTCGGCCCCGGCGAGGAAGTCGTCGAAGACGTTCTGCTTGCGCCCCAGCATGCCCGCCCGGTGCCAGGCCTCGCCGAACTCGCTGCCCCCGCGCAGGCTGGGCAGGGCGAAAAGCCCTCCGGACTCCAGCAGCGGCACCAGGTAGGGCAGCCATTGCGGCGGGCGGGAAAGGTTGAAGCCGCCGTAGCCGGTCATCGCGACCGGGCCGGCGCCTGAGGAGCGGCCGACCAGGAACATCGGGACCCGAGTCCCGTCCTTCGACGTGTACCACTCCTGGCGCACGGGGATGCGCGCGGGGTCGAAGCCGGGGGGCAGGGCGAGCGCGTCGATCTCGTCCAGCTGCCCCGCGGCAGGATCCAGCTCAAAAGTGCGCGCCGGTCGCGTGAACTCCTCCAGCGTCACGTACGCCTGTGCCAGCTCCGGGTGCGCGCCGATTCCGAGCACCGAGCAGAACTCAGGCAGGGCGACCTCGAACCGGCCGTCGGGATCCCTCACCTCGATGCGCGAGCAGCCCGCCCGCATCCGGTGGACCACGAGGGCGCTCCGCGCGACCGCAACCGACTCCAACACGTCGTCCGACTCCGGCACCAGCTCTTGCCAGTGCTGCGGAGCGGGTTGCTCAGGGTCGATCTCCACCAGCCGCCAGTTGGGGGCTTCGACGTTGGTCAGCGCCAGCAGCCGATCTCCGGCAAACCACGCTTCCAGGCGTTCTGATGGGCCATCGAAGAGCGGCTCGAAAGCGCGTCCCGTCCGGCGCAGGAAGACCGCGGTGCGCAGCGTGCCGCAGCCAAGGGTGAGCACGGTCCAGTGCCCGTCGGCGGACGTCGAGAGCCCGATCGGAAAGTGCGTCTTGTCGCGATCGCGACCGAAGAGGTACTGGTCGTCGGTGGGGTCGGTGCCCACGAGGTGGCGGTAGACGTGGCGGTGGTAGACCTCCTCACCGGCGGGGACGCTGCCCGGCTCGGGCCCGCGCGAGTAGAGAAACGCCTTGCCGCCGGCCTCGAAG
>DATCNF010000098.1:0-3102 GCA_036565325.1 Candidatus Dormiibacterota bacterium
GCCGACGAGGGCCAGCCGCAGATCCGTAGGGGCGGGGCTTGCCCCGCCCTCGCCCTTATACGAGAGGCGGATCAGGCGCGGCGGCAGGTTGGAGCCCGCGGCGACGCCCAGCAGGAGGTTGTAGCCGCCCGCGCGCAGCTCGGCCTGGCCGAGGACCTCCAGCTCCAGGCCGTGGCGGTCGGCGATCCGGCGCGCCTCCTGCGCCAGGGCCTCCGGGGTCAGCTCGTTGGGCGGCATGTTCTGCCACTCCCGGGCCTGGTTGACCGCGTCGCCGACCTCCAGCGCCTCGGCGACCTCGCGCTCGCGGCCGGTGCCGAACCCGGCCAGCAGGAGCTCGTCGAGCCGGATCGGGCGGGGCCCGGTCTGCCGCGAGCGGCGTTCCCAGGAGCCCATCACGCAGCCTTCGATGGCGGCCTTGAGGTCGCCCTCGGTGGGCGCACCCCGCTGCAGGACCGCGAGCCGGCGGTGGCCGTAGGCGCGGACCGCGCGCACCAGCTCGTGGTGGGCGAAGCGCAGCCGCTGGCCGTCCAGGTCCGGCCTCGGCCCGAGGCCGAACAGGAGCACACGACGCGCGGCGATCCGGCCCGCGGTGTTGAGTGGGAGCACCTCGTTGACGCGGCCGCGGTGCTCGCCGCTGTCGAAGGCCTCCCGGATCAGGCCGCCCAGGGACTGGTCGAGGTCGGCGGCGGGACCGGCCAGGGCCTCGCCCGCAACCACCGGGACGGCGACCGCGTCGACCTCCAGCTGGGCCGCCGGGGTCTGCGTCAGTGAGGCCCGCACGAGCGATCTAGGATAGCCGCATGACGGCTTCTGAAAAGACCTTCGGCTTCGACACCCTGGCCGTGCACGCCGGCCAGCGCCCGGACCCCGTCACAGGGGCGCGCGCGGTGCCCATCTACCAGACCGGGGCGTACGTCTTCGAGGACACCGACCACGCCGCCAACCTGTTCGCGCTGCAGCGCTTCGGGAACATCTACTCGCGGATCATGAACCCGACCACGGCCGTCTTCGAGGAGCGCATCGCGGCCCTCGAGAACGGCATCGGCGCCGTCGCCACAGCTTCGGGGCAGGCCGCCCAGCACCTGGCGATCTTCACGCTCATGCAGGCGGGCGACCATTTCGTGGCCTCGCGCTCGCTGTACGGCGGGTCGTACCAGCAGTTCGACGTCTCCTTCAAGAAGATGGGGCTCGAGGTCACCTTCGTCGACCCCACCGACCTGGAAGCTTGGGAGCTGGCGGTCAAGCCCAACACCAAGGCCTTCTACGCCGAGACCATGGGCAACCCCGTGATCGACGTGCCCGACCTCGAGAAGCTGGCCGAGCTGGCGCACTCGCAGGGCGTGCCACTGGTGATCGACAACACCTTCGCCTCGCCCTGGTGCTGCCGGCCCCTGGATTGGGGCGCCGATATCGTGCTGCACTCGGCGACCAAGTACATCTGCGGGCACGGGACGGCGATCGGCGGCGTGATCGTGGATGGCGGCAAGTTCCCCTGGGACAACGGCAAGTTCCCGGGCATGACCGAGCCTTCCAAGGGCTATCACGACCTGCGCTTCTTCGAGTACTTCGGCGACTTCGGGTGGTTGATGAAGCTGCGCGCGGAGATGCTGCGCGACTACGGGCCCACGATGGCGCCCTTCACCTCCTGGCTGATGCTGCAGGGGCTGGAGACGCTGCACGTGCGCATGGAACGGCACTGCGCCAATGCCCTGAAGGT
This sequence comes from Candidatus Dormiibacterota bacterium, assembly GCA_036565325.1. Lineage (GTDB taxonomy): Bacteria > Chloroflexota > Dormibacteria > Dormibacterales > Dormibacteraceae > CF-28. The sequence continues at coordinate 1,718 of DATCNF010000098.1, forward strand.
GGCCGCCTTCCTGGAGCAGCACCCGGATGTGGAGTACGTCAACTACCCGGGCCTCAAATCCAACCGCTTTCACAAGCTGGCGCAGAAGTACATGCCGCGCGGCTGCGGGTCGATCTTCACTTTCGGGGTGCGCGGCGGGCGCGAGGCGGGGAAGCGGTTCATCGAATCGATCCAGCTCTTCTCGCACGTGGCCAACGTGGGTGACGCCAAGTCGCTGGTCATCCACCCCGCCTCCACGACGCACCAGCAGATGGGCGACGAGGACCTGCGCGCGGTGGGGATCGGGCCCGAGATGATCCGCGTCTCGATCGGGATCGAGGACGTCGACGACATCATCTGGGACCTCGAACAGGCGCTGGCCAAGTCCCAATCCTCGGTGTCCGTGGCGGTTGAGGCCAATGGGCACGAGACGGGGCACTCGATCCTCTCCAAGGCGTTCGGAGCGCCATACCAGTCATGACCGCGGTCGGCGAGCGCAACGCATACGGGTTGACCGCCTGGGATCGCTACCGGATCCTGACCACCTACCGCACCATCGCCATGGTCGGGCTGAGCTCCAACTACTACAACGCCTCGTCCTTCGCGGGCATCTACCTCGACGCCAACGGGTACGACATCGTGCCCGTCAACCCGGCGCAGGCGGGCAAGCAGATCCTGGGCCGCCGGGTCTTCGCGGACCTGCGCGCGGCGGCGGCGGAGCATGCGGGGCCGCTCGAGATCGTGGACGTGTTCCGGCCCTCGGCCGAGGCGCCCGAGATCGCTAAGCAGGCGGTGGAGGTGGGGGCGCGGGTGCTCTGGCTGCAGCTCGGGGTGATCTCGGAGGAGGCCGCTGCGATCGCGCGTGAGGGCGGGCTGGAGGTGGTCATGGACCGCTGCTGCAAGATCGAGCACGCGCGCTTCTTCGGGGGCCTGCGCACGATCGGCCTGAACACCGGCGTGGTCACCTCGCGACTGGCGATGCGGATCCCCGAGGGGTAGCCGGACCCTCGGTCACCCCATCCCCGATCCGACATTTCAGGGGTCGGGCGACGGTGCCGCGCCTGAATTTGTCGACATTCCCAGGATGCGTCAGGCGGCAGGGGCCCTCGGGCGTTGAGCCAGTTCGCCGCGGATCTGGGCGACGACCCGGTCGGGTGTGCCGCGGACGTCGGGAGCGGTGAAACGGCGAATCGTGTAGCCGGCGGCGAGCATTAGATTCTGGCGCCGGTTGTCCTGGACCAGGCTGTCGCGGTGCGTGCCGCCGTCGTACTCGATGATGAGGCGGTGCGAGGAGTAGTAGAGGTCGGCGCGGCCGAGGAAGCGGCCGCCGACGTCGTAAAGGTCGACCTGCGCCTGGGGCCGCGGCAGGCCGCCGAGAACCAGCCGCATGCGCAGCTCCGACTCTG
>DATCNF010000099.1:0-2042 GCA_036565325.1 Candidatus Dormiibacterota bacterium
GGGAGGGGTTTTGCAACGTCCCCTCCCCGCCCTGCGGGCGGACCTCCCCGCCAAGCGGGGAGGAGTTTTGCAACGTCCCCCTCCCCGCCGAGCGGGGAGGAGTTTTGCGGCGTCCCCCTCCCCGCCCCGCGGGCGGACCTCCCCGCCTAGCGGGGAGGAGTTTCGCCTAAGTCCTCGCGAACTCCTTCTCCAGCTCGTCGAGGTTCTTTTCCGCGACCGCCGTGGCGGCGGCTCGGGGTGTGATTTGCTCGCGCTCGGCGGTGGTCAGGAGGTCACCCACCGTGCGCCGCATGCTCTCCGCGATCATCCGGAATGACGCCTCCGGCGCGGGCTCGACGCGCCCCAGCAGCACCCACCAGAACCAGGCGTTGGTGCCCCCGTTGGCGACGAAGTCGGGGACCACCAGGACCCCGCGCTCGTGCAGCTGCTGCTGCGCGCCCTCGGTGGTCGGGATGTTGGCCGCCTCCACCACGTAGCGCGCCCGCACGTTGGCGGCGTTCTCCTCGGTGATCGCGTCCGCCACCGCCGCCGGCACCACGATCTCGGCGTCGACCGACAGCCACTCGTCGCGTCCGATCTCGCGATCGCCGCTCGCCAGCGCGCCGCGGTCGATGTCTCCCAGGGGCGAGCGCGCGGCCAGCAGCGCCTCCACGTGGAGGCCCTCGGGGTTGGTGAGCGTGCCCTTGACGTCGGCCACCGCCACCACTCGCGCCCCGGCCTCGGCCAGGTAGCGCGCCGTCGAGCCGCCCATGGCGCCGAACCCCTGCACCGCCACCCTCATCCCGGCCACCGACTCGCCCTTGTGCGCCGCCGCCGCGATCGCGGCCTGGGCCACCCCGTAGCCGCCGACCAGGTCCCCCATACCGATCCCGCCGACCTTGGTGGAGAGCCCTTTGACCAGCCGCCCGAGGGCCGCGTCGGCATCGCCGGAGTGGTTGAGCATGGCCTGCACCGAGGCTCGCATGCCGACGTCCTTGAAGACGTCGTCGAGCAGGTCCTGGGTGGTGCCCATGTCCTCGGCCGTCGCCCAATAGGTTTCCAGCACCGGGCGCATGGCGCGCACGAACCGTGTCAGCAGGTGCCGCGCCTCGGGATCGTGGGGATCGATGTCAAGGCCGCCCTTGGCGCCCCCGCCGGGCACCCGGATGGCGCCGTTCTTGATCGACATCGTGTGCGCCAGGCGCTCCACCTCTTCCAGCGTCACGCCCGCTCGCATCCGGGTCCCGCCGCCTGCGATGCCGTCGACCAGGCGGTCGATGACCACGTAGCCGTGGCGGCCGGTGATGGCGTCGGTCCAGGTCAGGCGGAGAAACGGAGCGCGCTTTTCGGTCATTGTGTTGGGCACTCTAGCCGCTGACAGGAGGACCCTTCATGGAGATCGACCCCCAGGCGCGGGAGCTGCTCAGCCGGCCCATCGTGGGCAACCTCGGGTATTACGGGCTGGACGGCTACCCCAGGGTGCTGCCGGTCTGGTTCACGTTGGCCGACGGCGAGATCCAGGTCGCCAGCCCGCCCGAGCAGTACAAGATCCGGGCTCTCCGCGCCGACCCCCGCGCCACCCTCACCGTGTCCACGCCCTCGGTGCCGTACCACGTCGCCAGCGCCACCGGGAGGGTCACCATCCAGCGCCTCCAAGAGGCCGAGCGGATTCCCTTTGTGCGTGAGGTCGCGCGCCGCTACCTCGGCGCTGACGAAGGCGAGAAGTACATCACCAGGTGGATGCGCGGCGGCCACCCCGGCCCCGGCGACCTCATCCGCCTCACGATCGAAAGAGTCCGCTACACCAACGTTTCCGGCGACTAGTCAGGCGGTCAGCAGCAGGCGGGAGATCACCTGCTGTGCGAGCTCGACAGCAGCCAGGTCGACGTACTCGTCGGGCCGGTGGGCGGCGGCCGCGACGTCGCCCGGCCCGAACAGCACGCATGGTATGGCGGCCCGCTGCACCAGGAAGCCGGCGTCGCTGGCCGCCCGCCAGGCGCCCACCCGCGGCGGTAGCCCGGCTCCCGCCATCGCCTCCAGCATGACGGCCACCAGAGGGTGGT
>DATCNF010000100.1:0-9350 GCA_036565325.1 Candidatus Dormiibacterota bacterium
CGCCAGCGCCCAGGCGTCGAAGCCGCGGCCGGCCAGGCGACCCCACGCCAACGCTGCCCCCGTCAGCGCCGTCAGCCCTGCCAGCACCTGCCCCACCAGTCCGGGCAGGCCGCGCCAGGCGGCCATGGCGGCGAGCAGGGCAACTGCGGCGTAGCCGAACCGCTGCGGGCTCAATCCGTAGACCAGGCGGTCCTCGAGGTCGATGTCGAGCGGGATGCGCGCGGGCACCGTGCGAGGCTACGGTCGCCCGCGGGCAGGCGGAACCCAGGCTGTTAAGGGGACGGTAGAATCGGTTTTCGCGCCGCCCGCCGCCCGGGCAGCGAACCGCGCCCGCGTAGCTCAATTTGGCAGAGCAGGCGACTCTTAATCGCAAGGTTCACGGTTCGAGTCCGTGCGCGGGCACCACCGCCGTGGCTCTAGTCGAAGTCCTCGTCCACCTCGATGACGTCGATGCCGCGGACCCCGTCGACGAGCGTGCGCGTGGGGGCGGCGCCGACCGGAATCGTATCCTGGCTCAGCTGCCGGACGACGCTGTCCAGCAGGACGATCGCGGCTCGATAGTCCGGATTGCGGCTGTGCGTGTTGTCGCCCACCGTGAGGGGGTCGGGCTTCGAGCGCGGTGAGTCGGTGAGGATCCGGATCTCGAACGTGGCGCCTGGCACCAGGGAGAGCGGCTTGGCATCCGGGAAACCGCCGGCCTGGAGGTGGGCGACGACCTGGCCCAGCACCGTGGTGTCAACGTGTCCGGACCAGGCCCGGCTATTTCCGCGGTGCCAGTTGCCGAGCCGGGCCCTCCCGTCGCGATGAAGCCAGAGGAGTGTGCGTCCGAAGGGGTCGTCCGGCGCGTACTCGGAGCCGGCCCTGTAGCGGATGCTCCTGGTCCCGGCCAGGGCACGCCGGCGCTCCAGCTCAGCGCCCGGTATGTCAGAGAGGCCCATCGCGCCGATAGCCCCGCCTAGGCGGACAGGAACCGGCCGAAGAAGGCCAGGGTCCGCCGCCAGGCGTCCGACGCCGCCACCGGGTCGTAGGCGCGGCCGTGGCGGTTGAAGAAGGAGTGCCGCGCGCCCGGGTAGATCTCGATGTCGTGCTCGACACCGCTGCGCTCCAGCTCTCCCTCCAGCTCGCGCGCCGCCTTCGCCGTGAAGTCCTTCTCCGGGTAGCTCCCCACCACCGGGCAGGAGCGAGCCACCGCGGACAGCGGCTTGGGGTTGCTCGCGTAGAAGGGCGCGATCACCCGCAGCCGGGGATCGGTGCAGGCCCAGGCGATCGCGAAGCCGCCGCCCATGCAGAACCCGATCGCGCCCACCCGGGACCCGTCGACGGCAGGCTGCGAGCCCAGGTAGGAAAGGGCCTCCCGGAGATCCGACAGGCCGTAACGGTCGACGACACCCCGAAAGGCGTCGGTCATGAAGCGGACCATGCAGAGCGCCCGGTTGCGCCCCGCGAAGAGGTCGACACCGAGCGCCGCGTAGCCCTCGGCCGCGAAGCGGTCGCAGATCTCCCGGACGTCCCGGTTGAGCCCGTATATCTCGTGGATCACGACCACGCCCGGGAACGGGCCCTCGCCCTCGGGCACGGCCAGGTAGCGGTCCGCCAAATCTCAGGCCTCCTGGAACTCGAGCGCCGTCGGGTCCACCACGTCGAAGGTACGCTCACCCCAGGGCCGGTCGCGGGGCGGCCCCACCGGCTCCACGCCCACCGCCCGCAGCGCGCCGTAGGTACCCTCCAGGTCCGCGACGCCCACTTCCAGGTGAAAGCCGGTCTGGCGCCACTGCAGCAGCCCATCAAGCGAGGTTTGCGTCATAATCCATAACCATCATAAATCATGACTATTAGGACCGCGTGTTTGGAGAACATTATCGAGACCCCCAACCACGTCTTCGTCAGCCGAGCTCGGGCCGCGCGAAAAGCGATTCCGGCAGCCACCTTGTAGCCAGGGAGCCCACGGCCCCCAGCACGACCAGCACCAGGGCAATCAGCGCGGCCTGGGGCTCCGGCAGGCGGAAGCCCAGCAGGCGGTCGACCGCGTAGGCGCCCGGACCCGCCAACGCCAGGGCCACACAGGCGGCCAGGATCACCAAAGGGAACTCGATCCCGCCCTTGGAGTTGAAGAAGCCCTTGGCCCAGTGCACGGTGATGATCGCCACCAGCATCGCGCCCACGGCCACCGCGGGCCCCGCGGGCCAGAGCAGGCCGAGGGCGATCAGCAAACCGCCGACCAGCTCGGAGAGGCCGGCCACCCAGGCCCACAGCCGGGCCGGCTTGATGCCCATCCGCACGAGCGCCGTGGCGAAGCCGTCGATGCGAGACCCCTGGAACCAGCCGAAGACCTTCTGCGCGCCATGCGCGGCCAAGGTGAGTCCCACGACCAGGCGAAGGATCAGGAATGCGACGTCCATGCCTCAACGCTACCGACTTGGGCGGCAATTCAAACTGTCAGGCGTGGCCACCACCCTTGACATCGACACCGTTCGCGAGCAGCTCCCGAGCACCCGGGCCGCCGCCTACCTGAACACGGGGACGGCCGGACCGCTGCCGATCGCCACCGCCCGCGTGCTGGCCGAGGAAGCCCGCGAGGAGCTCGAGCTCGGCCGGATCCGGCCGGACGGGTTCCCCAAGCTGCGCGAGCGGATCAACGCCCTCCGGGACGACCTGGCGGCCGCGGTCGGCGCGCGACCCGGCCAGGCAGCTCTCACACAGGGCACCACGGTCGGCATGAACATCGCCATCCACGGCCTTACCTGGAAGCCGGGCGACGAGGTCGTGACCACCACCCAGGAGCACGGGGGCGCCCTGCTGCCGCTCTACGTGCTGCACCGCCGCCAGGGCGTCAAGGTGACCTTCGCCGACGTCGGCAACGGCCAGGCCGACCGGGCGCTGGAAGGCCTGAAAAAGGCCATCCGCCCTGGCGTCAAAGCGGTCGTCCTCTCGCACGTGCTGTACACGACCGGGGCGGTGCTGCCGCTGCGCGAGATCACCGAGCTGGCCCACGCCGCCGGCGCCACCGTGATCGTGGACGGCGCCCAGTCGGTGGGCGCGATCGCGGTCGATGCGCCCGCCCTGGGGATCGACGCCTACGCCTTCTCCGGCCAGAAGTGGCTGCTGGGCCCCGAGAGCACGGGCGGCCTCTACGTCCGCGCGGATCGCCTGGACGCGTTCGAGCTCACCTTCGTGAGCTTCATGGGCGTCGACCACGACCTCTATCGCTGGGACGACCCGGCCGCCCTCTTCCCGGCGCCGGACGCGGGCCGCTTCCAGTTCGTGCTGCCCTACCGGCCGAGTGTGGCCGGGCTCGCCACATCGCTGGCCTGGGTCCGGGACGAGGTTGGCCGGGAAGCCGGCTACGCCCGGATCGCGGAGAACGCGCACTACTGCTTGGAGCGAGCGCACGAGCTGTCCGGTGTCGAGGTGCTGACGCCGCCGGGCCAGCTGGCGGGGCTGGTGGCCTTCAAGGTCGCGGGCGTGGACCCCGTGCAGACGGTGGAGCGGCTGGCCGCCAACCAGGTCCTGATCCGCTCCATCCCCGAGAACGGGGCCTTCCGGATCTCGACCGGCTTCTTCAACACGCCTTCGGAGATCGACCGGGCGCTGGAGCTGATCGCTAGCCGCTGAGGTCGCGTCGTCGGGAGAAGGCGAAGATCCCGATCGCGGCGGCCAGGGCGCCGAAGATGGCGGTCTTGACGGCCGAGCGCCGGGAGGCGGCCGGCCGGCCGGCCGGCCCGGCCCTGGCCGCCGGCTGCGCCGCCGGCACCGGGTAGAGGACCGCGTTGAGCTCGACGCCGAGCATCGTGATCAGGCCCAGGAAGTAGAAGAAGTTCATGACGATGAACAGGAACGCGAAGCTCTGGCCGTACTGGTTGAGGCCCTTGTTGAAGGAGAGGTAGAGCGGGAAGAGGAGCGTCAGCAGGTAGAAGGCGAGGCCGCCCAGCAGCGCCCCCGGCCAGACCTCGCCCAGCCGCTGCCTGCGATTGGGGACCACGTAGTACAGGACCCCGAACAGGAGCACCCCCGAGATCACGCCCACCACCGGCTGCAGCACGTAGACGGTCGCGCTCTGCGTCCAGGAGGCCGGGACCACCGGCAGCTGCTTGAGCAGCGGGAGCAGGGCCGAGGTGCCGATCGCGACCCCGGCCAGCACCGTGAAGAGCACCATCATCAGGAGGCCCATCAGCTTCTGGCGGATGAAGGGCCGCGGCGGGCAGTGGAAGATCAGGTCGAAGGCCTGCTCCATGGCCCCGAACAGGGAGGAGCCGCTCCAGATGAAGCCGGCCAGGGCGACCAGGAAGAAGAGCCCGCTCTGGCGCTTGACCGCATCCAGACCGGCCAGCGCCTGCGCTCGGCCCTGCTGGTCGGGCACGATCGCGAGCACCGTCTGGTAGATGGCGTCGGCCTTGACGCCGGTCGAGGACAGCAGCAGGCCGAGCACGGCCGCCATCGCGAGCACGATCGGGAAGATCGAGAAGAGGGCGTTCCAGGCGATCAGCACGGCCTGGTTGGGACCGTTGTCGGCGGCGAACTTGCGCACCACCCGGCCCGGGAGGGTCTTCAGCGCCCGCTCGGCAAGCGCGCGAGCCTTGGCGGCGAGGCCTTTCATACATTCTTCATATCACGTTTTATAGGCACGCTCATTTGACAAAGTGGGGGTCTGGACGTGTAGGGTCGAAAACAGAGCGTTTCCACAAGACCCCTCCCCCCTCCCGTGAAGGGCTCCCGCAAGGGGGCCCTTCCCCCCTTTCTGAGAGGGGGTGGGCACGAGATCAGCCGTTGGTGATGGCCTCTAAGTAGCGCGCGGCCGACCGCGCCACCACGGCCTTGGCATCCGTCTCCACCACCTTGTCCCACCAGCTGGAGTACAGGCGGTCATACTCCAGCGGCGCCAGCGCCTCCGTCAGGCGCCGCAGCGCGCCCGGGCCGAGCGGAATCAGGTTCGGGTACGACCGCATGAAGCTGACCCACCTCGGGTCCCCCGCGACCGAGACCGTGTCCCCGGTGAAGAGCGCCCCCCGGCCGCCCGCGCCCGCGGCCCACTCCAGCACGGCATTCCCCGGGAAATGCCCCCCCGCCTGGACCAGCCGCAACCCCGGCAGCGGCTCCGCCATGCCTTCCCAGTCCACGATCTCGAAGTCCGTCCGCATCCGGAACTCGGCGTCCGCGCGTGGCAGCCAGACCGGCGCCCCGAACTGAGCCGACCAGTCCGCGACCGTGGAGTAGAAGTGTGGGTGCGAGATCGCGATCGCGGCCACGCCTCCCAACGCCTGGACGGCCGCGGGCTCCAGCAGCGGCGCGCAGTCCCACAGCAGGTTGCCTGCCGGCGTGCGCACCAGGAGCGCGCGCTGCCCGATGCCGAGCGGCGGATCGATCCCGATGCCGTGCAGCCCAGGCTCCAGCTCGCGCACATCGAAGCGCCGATCCGCACGCAGCGCGTCGAGGTGCGTCCAGCTCTGCCCGTCCCGCCGCACGTACTGCCGGAAGTCTTCGCAGATGACGCAGTGCGCGGGCGGCTCTGCGGAGGGCGCGTACTGCACGCCGCAGGTCTCACAGATGTGGGTGATCAACTCAATAGATGTTGAACGCGATCACGACCGACAACACCAGGCCGAGCACGCCGAAGACGCTGAGCGCGACCAGGAGCACGCGCAGGGAGTGCGCGAGCGGCGGGTGCGCGCTGCCCGGCCCGTCGGGAAGCGGTCGCCGCAGCAGCATGGTCGCGCCCAGGCCCAGCATCGACATCCCGGCGGTCACCAGCAGGGCCTGGTCGAAGCCGACCGCGGCCGCGGACTTGACGATCGCCGGCGCCGCGGGCCCGTGGGGCAGGTGCGCGAGCACCCGGTCCTCGGCGATGGTCGCGACCACCGCGATGCCCAACGACGACGCGACCCGCTGCGCGGTGTTGGCGAGCGCGGTGGCGCGCGAGATCAGCCGCGGCTGGATCGTCACGTAGGCCGCGCTGAAGGCGGGCATCATCGCGAACCCGACCGCCACCCCTCTCCCCGCCAGCAGGACTGACCACTCCCAGGCCGAGGTGGAGGGCGATGCGGTCGCCATCGCGAAGGAGACCGCCACCAGCACACAGACCCCCGAGAACACGACCGGCCGAGCGCCGAAGCGGTCGGTCAGCCACCCCGAGATGGGCAGCGCGGCCACCGACCCGATCCCCTGCGCGGCCAGGATCAGGCCGGCGCCCTGCGCGCTGTAGCCCTGGATCTGCTGGAGGAACACCGGGACCACGAAGGTGGCGCCGAACATGCCGCCCGCGAGCAGCACGCCGACCAGGATGGACGCCGAGTAGGCGGCGTCGCGGAACACCCGCAGCTCGAGGAGCGGATGCTCCTGGCGCAGCTCCCAGGCCACGAAGAGCGCCACCAGGACCACCCCGATCACCATCGGCACCAGCGCCGCGCTCGACCCCCAGCCGTACTGGGAAGCCCGCGTGACACCGTAGATGAAGACGGCGACGCCGGGCATGCAGAGCAGCAGCCCGACGGTGTCCAGGCGCCCGGGGTCGACCCGCGGCGAATCGCGCAGCCAGAACCAGGCCAGCGCGATGGCGAGCAGGCCGAACGGGATGTTGATCCAGAAGATCGACTCCCAGCTGAAGTTCTGGATCAGCCAGCCGGCCACCGTGGGGCCGAGCGCTGGGGCCAGCAGCATCGGCACCCCGATCGTGCCCATCATCCGACCGCGCTCGTGGGGCGGCGTGATGTGCATCAGCATCGACATCCCGACCGGCATCACCATGCCGCCGGCCAGGCCCTGGATGACTCGAAACGCGATCTCGGTCTGCACGTTGCGCGCGAACCCGCAGAGCAGGGAGGTGACCACGAAGACGGCGAGCGTCACCAGGTACGTGCGCTTGGTGCCGAAGCGGTCCGAGACCCAGCCGCTGACCGGGATCACGGCGGCCAGGCCGAGCAGGTAGCCGGTGGCGATCCACTGCACGTCGGTCAACGAGGCGTGGAAGACCCGCTCCAGGGTGGGCACGGCCACGTTGACGACCGTGCTGGAGAGGATCGACGCGATCGAGCCCAGCGCGATGATCCCGGACGCGGCCCAGCGGTAGCGCGAGGGCGGCGCCTCCGGCGGCGCGGCCGCTGCCGGCGCCGGCCGTTGGGCGGCGGTCGCGCTCATGCCGTTGAATGTAGCGGTGTCGAGCCCGACGCTGGAGCAGCAGCGGGAGCTCTACCGGCTGATGGCCCTCACTCGCCGCCTCGACCAGGAGGCGGTCGCGCTCCAACGCCAGGGCGAGCTCACGGCCTTCCCGCCGCTGACCGGCCAGGAGGCGGCCCAGGTGGGTAGCGCCTACGCGCTGGAAGCGCAAGATTTCGCCTTCCCGTCATACCGCGAGCTGGGGGTCGCGGTCGTGCGCGGCGTCGACCTGGTCGAGTACCTGCTCGCCTACCGGGGCGACTGGAACGGGGGCCTCTACGACCCCTTCGCGCACAACTTCGGACCCATCGCGTCGTCGGTCGGCAGCCACTCGCTGCACGCGGTGGGCTGGGCGATGGGCGCCGCCCTCGACGGGGGCGGCAGGGCGGCCATCGTCTACTTCGGCGAGGGCGCCACCTCCGAGGGCGACGTCCACGAGGCCATGAATTTTGCCGGCGTGTTCAAGGCGCCGATCGTGTTCTTCGTCCAGAACAACCAGTGGGCGATCTCGGTGCCCCTCGACCGCCAGACCGCCGGCCCCATCCATCGCAAGGCCGAGGGCTACGGCTTCCCGGGCGTGCGCATCGACGGCAATGACGTGCTCGAGGTGCACCGGGCCACCAGCGAGGCGCTGGAGCGGGCGCGGAGCGGCGGCGGCCCCACCCTGATCGACGCCCTCACCTACCGGGTCGGACCGCATTCCACCGCCGACGATCCCAACCGCTACCGCAGTCCCGCCGAGGTCGATCCCTGGCGTGAGCAGGACCCGCTGGTGCGCTTCCGTGCCGCCCTCGGCGACGAGGCCTTCTGCGCGCGGGTCGAAAAGGACAACGAGCAGCTGGTGACGGCTATCCGCGCCCGCCTGGTCTCCACCCCGGCCCCCGACCCCGAGGAGATGTTCGACTTCGCGTACGCAGAGCCGCCGGCCGGCCTCGCCCGCCAACGGGAGGAGCTCCGCCGATCCCTGAGCTGACCCTCGTCCAGGCCCTCAACGCGGCGCTCCGCCACTCCCTGGCCGGTGACCCGCGCACCCTGGTCTTCGGCGAGGACGTGGGCCGACTGGGCGGCGTCTTCCGGGTCACCGACGGGCTCCAGGAGGAGTTCGGCGAGGGGCGCGTCTTCGACACCCCGCTGGCCGAGTCGGGCATCGTGGGGACCGCCATCGGGCTCGCGATCGCGGGTTGGCGGCCGGTCTGCGAGATCCAGTTCGACGGCTTCAGCTACCCGGCGCTCGACCAGGTGATCACCAACCTGGCCAAGTACCGCGGCCGCACCCGGGGCCGGGTCGCCATGCCGGTCACCATCCGGATCCCCACCGGCGGCGGCATCGGCGGGCCCGAGCACCACGGCGAGAGCCCGGAGACCTACTACGCCCATACCGCCGGCCTCAAGGTGGTCGCGCCCTCCGGCGCGGCCGACGCCTACCGGCTCCTGCTCGCCTCCGTCCGCGATCCGGACCCGGTGATCTTCCTGGAGCCCAAGTCCCGGTACTGGACCAAGGAGTCCTTCGAGCCCGACGCCGGCGGCGAGAAGCTGGGCCGGGCGCGCATCGCCCGCCCGGGCGAGCACTGCACGCTGATCGCGTGGGGCGCGATGGCGGCGCGCTGCCTGCAGGCAGCCGAGGCGGCCGCCGAGGACGGCGTCGAGCTGGAGGTGGTCGACTGCCGCACGCTGGTGCCCCTCGACGTCGAGACCATCACCGCGTCCGTGCGCCGGACCGGGCGGGCGGTGGTGGTGCACGAGGCTCCGCTCACCGCCGGCTTCGGCGCCGAGATCTCCGCGCGCCTCATGGAGTCCGTCTTCGACGACTTGAAAGCACCCGTGCTGCGCGTCACCGGCTACGACGTCCCGTACCCGGCCGCAGCCGTGGAGACCTCCTATCTGCCAAGCCTGGACCGCATCCTGACCGCTGTGCAGCAGGTGCTCGACCATGGCTGAGTACGTGTTCCGGCTGCCCGACCTGGCCGAAGGCTTGGAAGACGCCGAGATCGTGGAGTGGCGGGTCAAGGAGGGCGATCGCGTGGAGCTCAACCAGCTGCTGGGGGAGGTCCAGACCAGCAAGGCGGCGGTCGAGATGCCCTCGCCCCGGCGGGGGGTCGTGCGCAAGCTGCACGCAAGGGCCGGCGACCTGGTCAAGGTGGGCGAGCCCCTGGTCACCTTCGAGGTCGACGACCCCGGCGTGGTGGGGCGCGTGCCCGCCGAAG
>DATCNF010000101.1:0-3362 GCA_036565325.1 Candidatus Dormiibacterota bacterium
GGCTCGGGCAGCGGGCCGGGCTCGAAGCGCGGCAGGTCGACGGGCGCCTGGCGGCCGACCGCGGTCACGCGCCAGGTCGTCGCCTCCACCGGCTCGCCGGGGCTGGCCATCCCGTAGCGGCGCGTGTACAGCTCCTCGAAGGCCTGGCGCGCGGCCGCCGCGCCCTCGTAGGGCACCGTGAGCTCGTAGCCCTGGCCGACGTAGCGCAGGTCGACCTCGCGCCGCAGCGCCGCCGGCGCGTCGCCCGTCGCCTCCCGGACCACGGCCGCCGCCTCTGACTCCATCCCCGCGAAGAGCCCCGCCACGGTGTTCGAGTCGGCGGCGTCCAGGCGGGCCAGGAAGGTGCGCGAGACGTCGAACTTGACCTCGGCGATCAGGAGGCCGATGGCGCTCGCGACGCCGCTGGCGGCGGGGAGGATGGCCGTCTTCACCCCCAGGGCCTGGACCAGGCGGCAGGCGTGGACGGGGCCGCAGCCGCCGGTGGCCACGAAGGCCAGGCGTCGGGGGTCGTGGCCGCGTTCGATGCTCACCACCCGGGTCGCCAGCTCCATGTTGGTATTGACCAGCGCGTGGATCCCCCAGGCGGCCTGCTCGACCGTCATGCCCAGCGGGCGCGCCACCTTCTCCTGGACCGCGCGCCGCGCCGCCTCCAGGTCGAGGCGCAGCGTGCCGCCCGCGAAGTTGTCCGGGTTGAGGTAGCCGAGCACCAGGTTGGCGTCGGTGACCGTGGGCTCGCTGCCACCGCGGCCGTAGCAGACCGGTCCCGGCTCCGAGCCGGCGCTGTCGGGGCCGACCTGGATGGTGCCCAGCTGGGGCCGCGCGATGGACCCGCCCCCGGCGCCGATCTCGACCAGGTCGAGGCTGCGCACGTTCATGGGAATGCCGCTGCCGGGCGCCAGCCGGACCCGGTTCAGCTCGAAGGTATCGACCAGCTGGGGCGCGCCGCCGGTGATCAGGCTGAGCTTGGCAGTGGTGCCGCCCATGTCGAAGGCGACCAGGTCGCGGTAGCCGGTGAGCTCGCCGTAGTGGGCCGCCACCAGGGCGCCGGCGGCGGGACCCGACTCGATCATGCGCACCGGCAGCTGCGCCATGGTCTCGGCGGTGGCGGCGCCGCCGCCCGACTGCATCACGAAGAGTCGGCCGCGGTAGCCGCGCTCCTCGAGGCGCCCCGCGATGGCGCCCAGGTAGTCGCGCACCGCGCGCACCAGGTAGGCGTTGACGACCGTGGTCGAGGTCCGCTCGTACTCGCGGAACTGGGGCGAGACGTCGCAGGAGAGCGAGACCTCGATCTCGGGCGCCGCCTCGCGCACCAGCTCGCCGAAGCGGCGCTCGTGGGCGGGGTTCAGGTAGCTGTGCAGGAAGCAGACGGCGAGGCTTGTCACGCCCCGCACCTGCAGCTCGGCCACCACGCGGCGCGCGTCGGCCTCGTCGAGCGGGACGTGCACCGAGCCGTCCGCCAGCGCGCGCTCGGTTACCTCCCAAACCCAGTCCCGGGCCACCAGCGGCTCGGGCTTCTCGATCTGGAGGTCGTACAGCTGGTAGCGCTTCTGGCGGCCGATCGCGAGCACGTCGCGGAATCCGCGCGTGGTGACCAGACCCACGCCCTTGGCCTTGCGCTCGATCACGATGTTGGAGCCCAGGGTGGTGCCGTGAATGGCGCGAGCGAGCTCTGTCCAGGGCACGCCCGCCTGCGCGAAGAGCTCGTCGAGACCGGCCAGGCAGGCGTCGCTGGGATCGGGGTAGGTGGTCAGGCGCTTATGGGTGTGCAGGCGGCCCTGCGCGTCCTGGAGCACGAAGTCGGTGAAGGTCCCACCGACGTCAAAGGCGACCTGCACCCCCTTAAGCCCCACCCCTGCCCTCCCCGCCTTGCGGGGAGGGGGACCCCAGCACCTCGTCGTTGTGCTGGCCCAATGCGGGGGCCGGCGTGAAGGTGTCCGGCTCCCCGTTCTTGATCGGGTTGCCGACCAGCGTCCGCACCCCGTCCGACACCACCATTCCCCGGTGCGTGACCTGCGGGTCCGCCAGCACGCGGTCGACGGTGTTGACGGGCCCGCTGGGCACCGCCGCCGCCCGGAGGTCCTTGACCCAGGCGTCGGTGGTGCGACTGCGAAAGCGCTCGGCCAGCAGCGGCACCAGCTCGGCGCGGGCGCGCACGCGGTCCACGTTGGTCGGGTAGCGCGCGGCCAGCTCGGGCACCCCCAGCACCCGGCAGAGGGGCGTCCAGAAGTTCTCCACGAACACCGCCGCCACGACGTACCCGTCGGCAGTGGGAAACGCCTCGTAGGGAACCACCGACTGGTGCGCCGAGCCGATCGGCTCCGGCACCCGACCGTCGGTCAGGAAGTACTGGGCGACATAGGTGAGCAGCGAGACCTGGACATCGAGCAGCGAGAGGTCGATGTGCTCGCCCTGTCCGGTGCGCGCCCGCCGCACCAGCGCGCCGCAGACGGCGAGGGCCGCGAAGACGCCCCCGCCCAGGTCGCCGATCGGCACCCCGGCCCGCACCGGGGTGCCGCCGGGCTCGCCCGTGATCGACATGCCGCCGCCCATCGCCTGCAGGATGAGGTCGAAGGCGGGCAGGTCGCGGTAGGGGCCGTCCGAGCCGAAGGCGGTCATCGAGCAGGTCACCAGGTCGGGCTTGACCGCGCGCAGGGCCTCCGGCGTCAGCCCCAGGCGCTCGATGACGCCGGCGCGGAAGTTGTCGATCAGCACGTCGGCGGTGCGCACCAGCTCGAAGAAGCGGGCGCGGTCCGCGTCCCCGCGCAGGTCGAGCACGACCGACTTCTTGTTCCGGTTGATGGCGTTGAAGTAGGCGCTCGAGCCGTCGGCCTCGAAGGGCGGTCCCATGCCGCGGATGGGGTCGCCGGCGGGGTCTTCGACCTTGATCACCTCGGCCCCCATGTCCGCCAGCAGCATGGTGGCGTAGGGACCGGCCAGCATCCGGGTCAGGTCGACGACCCGGATCCCGGCCAAGGTCTGGGTCACCAACCACCCCTTTTGAGGACGTCGCGGCCGACCAGGTTCAGCAGGATCTCGGAAGTGCCGCCGCCGGAGAGCAGGAAGCGCGCGTCGCGGAAGTAGCGCTGCACCGGGTATTCGGTGGCGAACCCGTAAGAGCCATACACGCGCATGGCCTCGTCGACGATGCGCGCGCAGACCTCCGTCGCGAAGAGCTTGGTCATCGCCGCCACCGTGGTGACGTTCTCGGCGCGGTCGATGCGCGCGGCCGCGTCATTGGTCATGACGCGCGCGGCCTGCAGGTCGGTCGCCATCGAGCCCAGCTTCCCGGTGATCAGCTGGTGCTCGCCGATCGGCTTGCCGAACGCCTGGCGCTCGGCGGCGTAGCCCGCGCTGTCGTCGAG
>DATCNF010000102.1:0-8784 GCA_036565325.1 Candidatus Dormiibacterota bacterium
CGACCCCGCAGGCGCGCGCGGCGGCCGTGGCCTCTTCGACCGAGACCTGGCTGGGCACGCGCCCGGTGTACATGCTGCCGTCGGCCCTGCGCGGGATCTGGCCGGCCACGTAGACGAGCGAGCGGCCGTCGCCGATCGGAACGCTGAGAGTGGGCACATAGTTCGCCGCCGGCGGCGGCGCGGCGGGCAGCTCGATGCCCAGTGCGCGCAGTCGATCGTGCGGGGTGGCCACGCCGGGAGTGTACGGATACCGTGGGAAGCGGTGCTGAAGTTCTATCCCGACCACGTGCCGGCCCGGGTGCCGCGGGTGCTGGGCGACATGCTGATCACGCTCTGGATCGTGGCCTGGACCCTCTGTGGCTTCGCCGTCTACCAGATCGTCGAGGGCCTCCAGGCGGTGGCCGACGGCATCACGGGAACCGGGCGCACGCTGGACGCTTGGATCCAGTCCTTCCGCAACGCGGTCCCGCGCGGCATACCTGGCATCTCGTCGTTCCTGACCGGCGTGGCCGACGGCCTGCAGAAGAACTCGGGCGACCAGCTGATCAGCTTCGGCGGCCAGGCCCGCGACACCATCGACCACATGGCGATCACATTCGGCCTGGTGACGGCCATCCCGCCGATCCTGATCGTGGGCGGGACCTACTTCTTCTTACGCTGGCGAGACGCCCGAGAGATGGGCGCGGCGCTGGCGTTCGTCTCCGCCGCCGAGCGCAGCGGGCGCCTGGAGCAGGCGAAGGCGGTGCTCGCCTACCGGGCCGTGGCCCAGCTCCGGTTCACCGACCTGATGAAGGCCAGCCAGGACCCCATCGGCGACCTGGCCGCGCACCAGTACGACGGCCTGGCCACCGCCATGCTCAAGCGGGCCGGCCTGGAGTCGTTCCGCCTCTACGACAAGGGGTCCGAGCGGCTGTCAGAGCCGGCGGCTGCGGCCGCGGCGGAAGTAGGCGAAACCGGCCAGGAGGATGACGGCGACCGCCGCCAATCCCAGCGCCAGGTACGGCGCCTCGGGACCGGAGACAAGCGCCGCTAGCCAACCGCTGGAGGTGGCGGGCCCGGTCGTAGCCGCGGCTGCGGGCGGCGCCGTGGGCAATGGCTGCAGGGGCGGCTGCGGCTGGCCGCCGGTGTCGCGGAAGCTGAACAGCAGCACCGCGTGGTCGGAGGCCCGGAAGGTCGCCGTGTAGAGCGTCGGCTGCTCCTCCGCGGTCACCGCCAGGGAGGTCACCGAGAGCACCGGCGGGCGCAGGGGGGTGAAGTGGGCACCGGCGTCGAAGGTCGACCAGAGGCCGCCCCGGTCCGAGGCGCCGCCGTCGCTCGACACGTAGTAGTGGTCGGAGTGAGCGGAATTGAACGCGATCTGGTTGAAGTCAGTGGCGGGCAGCGCTCCGCCCCCGGTCATCTGCTGCCAGGTGCCGCCGTTGTCGGCCGACTCGTACAGGCCGGTGTTGGTGCCCAGCAGGACCGGCCGCACGTCGGTCTTGGGCGGCAGGGTGCCGCCGAAGGCGGCCAGCGCGGAGACCATGTTGCTGCTGGTGGCCACGCCCTTGACCTCGTTCCAGGTCTGGCCGCCGTCGGTGCTGTTGAAGAGCGGCAGGGGCTCGGTCCCACGGGTGGCGTCGCCGCCGGCCAGCAGTTTGGAGGGATCGTTGACCGCCGACACCGCGACCGCCGCGACGCTGATGGTGGGCAGCGCGGCGGCGCCTCCCGGCCCGGCGTCCTTGACCGTCACGACGCCCTGCTCGGTGCCGATCGCGGTAAAGGACTTGGCGAAGCCGAAAGAGCGGGCGATCGACTTCTCGAGGCCGGGCTGCGCGGTCCAGGTCTGGCCGTAGTCGGTGCTCCGCAGCACCCCGCCGCCGCGAGTCCCGGCCAGCGCCACGCCGGGCTTGCCGGGATTGAAGGCGAGCGCCAGGACGGGGTGGCCGGGGTCGCGGCGGACCGGGCTCCAGGACTGGCCGCCATCCCGGCTCCGGTAGATGTTCCCGGTCGGTGTGCCGGCCAGCAGGGACTGGCCGTCGGTCGGGCTCACGGCCAGCGCGAAGACCGGCGAATCGAGGGCTTCAGGCAGCGGCGCGAGCAGGTTCCAGGTGTTGTCCGGACCGGCCGCGGACGCGGCGACGGCCGGGAACAGCCCGGCCAAGGCCAGCGCTGCGCATGTCGCAAGAAGACGTCTGGAGGGACGCGACACCGAGGCCGCGATTATCGCCCACCCCGCCAACTTGTGCACGCGGATGTGGCATTACCAAATACTCCCGCTACAATCCCGCCCTAGTGGGGAGAGTGGTACAGGCCTTGGAAAAGGCCGCGTTCGAACCCGCCCAACTGCCCGCCGCGGCGGTAGCCGCGGTGGCTTTCGCGCCCAGCGTGCTCATGGGCTTGGTTTTCTTCAAGGTCGCGGCTCTGATCGTGCTCGCCGTGGCCGTCGGCGCCGGCAGCCTCGCACACCTCGGCGCGCGGCTGGCCAAGCTCCCACTGGAGACCTCGCCCATCCTCCCGGCGGTGGTCGGCGTGGCCCTGGTGGGCCCGGCGACTCCGCTGCAATGGGTGGTCCTGGTGGCGTTCGGCGGCGCCGTCCTCGAGCTGGTTCGCGCTCGCTGGCTGCCACAGGCTCGAATCCAGACCGGGCTGGTCGCCTTTGCCGCCATCTTCCTGGCCACCGGGGGCGTGACCGCCGCCTACCTGAACCCCAACGGGCTCAAGCCACTGGTCGAGCCGATCCGGTTTTGGGTGCAGTACGGCGGCAGCAGCGCCTTCGACCCCATCCGCCTCTACGTGGGCAACGTGCCCGGACCGGTCTTCACGACCTCGCTGATGGCGGTCGTCATCGGCGCGGCCTGGCTCTGGTACGCGGGCCGCCTTTCACCGGGGGTGGCGGTCACGTTTGCGATCGGAGCCGTGGTGCCGGTCGCCATCCTGCACTGGAACCTCGCCTTCCAGCTCGAGAGCGGGCCCTCCTGGTTCGCGGTCCTGCTGATCCTGGCCGACCGCCGCTACCTGCCCAGCTCCAGCTCCTCGCGGCCCCTGCTGGGGATGGCGGCGGGCATGGGAGGGGTGGCGCTGCGCTCGAAGGGCTACGGCGTGGAGGCTGTCTTCCTGGTGGTGGCCGCGCTCCAGGTCACGGTCGCCGCGCTGGAGGGAGCCGAGTGGCTGGTCGTGCATCGCGGCCGGCTGGCCGAAGGGGTGCGGGGGCTGGGGCACGGCGCCTCCTGGCGACTGCCCGGCCGCAGAGCCGCTTAGGGGTCCTGGCTCCGGCTCCGGCTCCAGGGTTGACGGCGCTGGACGAATTGGTCGCGCCGCGGCCCGACGCCGATCAGATCGACCGGCGCGCCCACCTCCGACTCGATCAGCTCGACATAGTCGCGGCATGCGCGCGGAAGGTCGTCCCAGCGGCGCGCTGAACCGATGTCGGTGCCCCACCCGGGCATCTCCACGTACTGCGGCTCGCAGTGCTTCAAGTGGGAGATGTTGGCCATCGGATGGCGGTGGGTCTCGCCGCGGAAGTCGTAGCGGGTGCAGACCTTGAGCTGCGGCAGCTCATCCAGGATGTCGAGCTTGAGAAGCGCGATCGAGCCCACACCGTTCAGGCGCACCGCATAGCGGGCGACGCAGGCGTCGAACCAACCGGTGCGCCGGGCACGCCCGGTGACGGTCCCGAACTCGCGACCGCGCTCTCGGATCTGGTCGCCGGTCACGTCCTCGAGCTCGGTCGGAAAGGGCCCGTAGCCGACACGCGTCGTGTAGGCCTTGAGGCAGCCCAGCGTGAGGTCGACGCTGGTGGGCGGGATGCCGCTGCCGGTGCAGGCCCCGCCCGCCGTGGGATTGCTGCCGGTGACGTAGGGGTAGGTCCCGAAATCGAGGTCGAGCATGGTCGCCTGGGCGCCTTCGAGGAGGATGTTGTCGCCCCGGTCGAGGGCGTCCTGGATCAGTGGGAAGGTGTCCTTGATGTAGGGATCGAGGAGGCGCGCATAGCCGAGGTACTCCTCGAGCACCTTCTCCTTGTCGAGCTGCTCCTCGCCGTAGAGCTTGTCGAGGATGGGGTTCTTCACCTGGCCGACCACGAAGTCGATCTTCTTGCGCATGAAGACCTCCTTCTGGAGGTCGCCGATCCGGAATCCGATCCGGCGCACCTTGTCGCCGTAGGCGGGGCCGACCCCGCGCCAGGTGGTGCCCAGGCGGTCGTCGCCGCGGACGCCTTCCTCGAGGCGATCGAAGATCGGGTGGTAGCTCATGACCATGTGCGCGCGCTCGCTGACCACCAGGTTGTGGGGCTCGATTCCGCGCTCGCGCAGCTGCTCGATCTCCTTGATCAGCACCCGGGGGTCGACGACCACGCCGTTGCCGATGACGCAGGTCACCTCCGGGTAGAGGATGCCGCTGGGCAGGAGCTGGAACTTGAACTCGCCGTGCTCGGTGATCACGGTGTGGCCGGCGTTGTTGCCGCCCTGGGGGCGGACCACCATCTGGGCCTTTTCGGACAGGTAGTCGATGACCTTGCCCTTGCCCTCGTCCCCCCACTGGCCGCCCACGATGATGATGACCACGGGCGCGCTATGGGCGTCCCAGTGGTGCATTCGCCGGCGGATGCACCACTTCTCGGGTCTGGGGGAGTGCCATCGCCGGCGGATGCACGATGCGGCCGCCTACTCTTCGTCCGAAGCGCCGCGCCGGGATTCCAGGTTGTAGAAGAGGGTCTGGTCCTTGCGGAAGCGCAGCTTGACCATGCCGGTGGGGCCGTTGCGGTGCTTGGCGATGATCACCTCGCAGATCCCGGGCTCCTCGGATTTGTCGTTGTAGTAGTCATCTCTATAAAGAAAAATCACGACGTCCGAATCCTGCTCTATGGAGCCCGAATCCCTCAGGTCGGAGAGCAGCGGGCGCTTGTTGGGGCGCGCCTCGGGCCCGCGGCTGAGCTGGGAGAGCGCGATCACCGGGATCTTTAACTCCCGGGCCAGGCCCTTGAGGGAACGCGAGATCG
The DNA here is from genome assembly GCA_036565325.1 of Candidatus Dormiibacterota bacterium. Lineage (GTDB taxonomy): Bacteria > Chloroflexota > Dormibacteria > Dormibacterales > Dormibacteraceae > CF-28. Next base: position 4,976 of record DATCNF010000102.1, read on the forward strand.
AGGAGACCTCCTGGACGCGGTTGTCGTCCTTGCTGGCGCGACCCTTCATCAGCTGGAGGTAGTCGACGACGATCAGGCCGATGTTGTACTGGAGCCGCGCCTGGCGCGCCTTGAGGAGCAGCGTGAGCTCGTCGAGGACCGGTGACTCGTCGATGTAGATGGGAGCGTTCTCGAGGGGGCCGATGGCCATCACGAGCTGCTCGTACTCGCGGTCGCTGAGCATGCCCCGGTGCATGCGCTGGGAGTCGATCTTGGCCTGCTGGCAGAGGAGGCGCTCGACCAGCTGCTCCTTGGACATCTCCAGGCTGAAGATGGCCACCGGCACGTTCGCGTGCACCGCCGCGTGGAGGGCGATACCGCTTGCCATGGACGTCTTCCCCATTGAGGGCCGGGCCGCGACGATGATCAGGTCGCTGTTCTTGAAGCCGCTGGTCATGCGGTCCAGGTCGTGGAACCCGGTCGGCACGCCGAGGATCCCGGTGCCCCGCGCCATCTGGGCGTCGACCCGCTCCATGGCGTCCTTGAGCAGCGGGTACAGGCTCTCCAGCTTGGTCCCCACCCTCTGGTCGGCGATGTCGTAGACGGCGCGCTGCGCCTCGTTGAGCGCATCGTCGGCTTCCACCGCCTCGTCAAAGCCGAGCCCAGTGACGGTGGCGCCGGCAGAGATCAGGCGTCGCTTCTGGGCCTTGGCCTTGACGATCCGGCCGTAGTACTCAATGTTGGCCGCGGTCGGCACCCCTTCCTGGAGCATCGCCAGGTGCGCGCGCCCGCCCACCCGCTCGAGCACCCCCATCCGGGTCAGCTCATCGGCCAGGGTGATGTTGTCGATCGGCTCGCCCTGGCGGAAGAGCTCGGTGACGGCCCTGTAGATCTGGGCGTTGTTCTCCCGGTAGAAGTCGTCCGGGCTCAGCAGCTCGAGGACGCGGGCGATCGCCGTGGGATCGAGAAGGATGGAGCCGAGGACCGAGCCCTCGGCCTCCAGGTCGTGCGGTGGAACCCTGCCTTCAACCCGCCCCGATGAAAGGGGCGGCGCGGTCGCCAACCGCGCCTACCTATCGCTGGTGACTATCAGGTTGATGTGGGCCTCGACGTCGCGGTGCAGGCGGAGCGCCACCTGGTGCTCGCCGAGCTGCTTGATGGGCTCCTTGAGGTCGATCTTGTGGCGGTCGACCTCGACCTGGTGCTGGGCCTTGAGCGCGGACGCGATGTCGGCGTTGGTGACGGAGCCGAACGCCTTGTCCTCGGCCCCCACGCGCAGGCGCACGACCACGGTCTTGTTGCCGATCTCCTCGGCCAGCGCCTGCGCGTCATCGCGGTCCTTGGCCTCGCGCCGGTTGGCGGCGTCCCGGATCTTCCTGGCCTCGTCCTCCACCCCGGCCCGCGCCGGGACGGCGAGCTTGCGCGGCAGCAGGTAGTTGCGGCCATAGCCGTCGGCCACGTCCTTGACGTCGCCGGCCCGGCCGACGTCCTCGACATCCTTGGTCAGCATCACCTTCACGCCGATCGATCCTCCCTGTGATCCTCGAGCAGGCGCACCCCCCGGAAGCGGCCGCCCGCAACGCGCCTGAGCGCCCCGACCAACACCACCCGGGCGGCGCTCGTGGCCGCCTCCCAGTCCTCATCGAACACGCTGCGGTGGGCTTTGAGCGCCGCCTTGTGCTCCTCCACCACCTCTTCCGGGCAGGCGTCGACGAAGACCTTCACCGCCAGGATGCCCAGCGCCAGTATGTCGAGCTCGCCCAGGACGGGTATCCAGGCGGGCAGGTCGAGGGGCCCGAGGATGACGCCGAGCGCCGCTACCAGGGCGGCCTTGGGGGCCGCCGGCACCCGCTCGTCCCGGAACAGGCAGTAGGCCAGCTTGAAGTGTGTCGGGACGTCGCTGAGAAGCGTCCGGACACGCGTGAAGTTCATGGGCATGGGGGGCGGCGCCAAGGGTAGCAGGCCGGCCGGCGGGCAACCAGAGGCCTTAACCTGCGCCACGAGCATGGCCACTCTGGCCGCCGCGGCGGCACCGCCCGCCCGCATGGGCACCCGCCGCCACCTCGGCCTGTCGGCCTACTGGCTCGGGCAGTTCCTGGTCTGGCAGCCGGTGGGCACCGTGCTCATTCAGCACCAGGTGGACGACCTGGTGCCCCGGGCCCAGCAGGGCACGTCCCTGGGCCTGCTGATCGGAATGGGCGGATTCGTGGCCATGGCACTGCCGCCGCTGGTCGGCCTCTACTCCGATCGCCTGACCACGCCCTGGGGCCGCCGGCGGCCGATCATCGTGGTCGGCACCGTGGGCGCCGCCCTCGGGCTCCTGGTCCTCTTCAGCGCCCACAGCTACGTCCAGCTGGCGCTTGGCTACGTGGTGCTGCAGGTCTTCTTCAACGCCGCCGGTGCCGCTTATGCGGGCCTGGTTCCGGACGTGGTGCCGGACGCCGAGTTCGGGCGGGCCAGCGCCTTCCTGGCCACCATGGTCCAGGTCGGCAGCGGCGCGGGGCTGGCGGTGACCGCCGTGCTCACCGGCTCCATCTACCCGCTGGCCTACGTGGTGCTCGCGATTGGTGCCCTGGCGAGCATGGTCCCCACCCTTCTCGCCGCCCGCGGCGAGGGCCTGGTCGCGGTGGCCCGGGGCGCGCCGCGGCGCTTTGCAGAGTCGGTGCGCGACTTCTTCGCGCCGCTGCGGGGCGGCGACTTCATGTGGGTGGTGCTGACCCGCCTGGTCTTCACGGCCGGCATCAACAGCGTCGCGTACTACCTCTTCAACTTCTTCCGAGACGTGGTCAGGGTGAAGGACCCCGGCAGCTTCACGCCGACCTGGTTCCTGGTCGTGCTGGCCACGGCCATCCCCTGCGGGCTGTTGGCCGGCGTCTACTCCGACCGCCTGGGCCGCAAGCGCTTCGTGTACGCCAGCGGCTTCCTCCAGGGCCTGGTCGCCCTGGTCTTCATCGTCCTCTTCCCCACCAACCTGTTCCTCGTCTACCTGGCCGCGGCGCTCTACGGAATCGGGTACGGCTGCTACTACGCGGTGGACTGGGCGCTCGCCTGTGACACCCTCCCCGACCGCACCAAGTCGGCCAAGGACATGGGGCTCTTCCATGTCGCCTTCACGCTGCCCCAGACGTTTGTGCCGCTGACCATGGGCGTGCTGCTCGACTACTTCAACGGGCGGTCGGCGAACAGCGGCTACCGGGTGGTCTTCTCCTTCGCCGTCGTCTTCCTGATCCTGGGCACGGTCCTGGTGAGCAGGATCAGGTCCGTCCGCTGAGCCCCACCCCAACCCTCCCCTGAGGGGAGGGGAAAACGAGGCGGCACCCCAGCGAGCACCGCCTCGGCCGGGTTCGCCGGGTTCACGCTTTCTGGCTTCTGCGCCCCTCAGGGCCGACGCCTCTTTTGGAGGCCAACCTTGCGCGGTCCGCGGCGCCGCCGGCTACTCGGACTGTGACCACCATATGCCTGTGTCCCCCGATACACAACCGGTTGGTTTTTCGCACCCGCGGCACACTTGTGGGACATGAGATTCGACGTTTTCGAGACCGTCTACGGGACCCTCTACGACGCCGGGGTGCAGAGCCGCCTGGCGCCCCTGGGGGGCTTCGTGATGTGGGGCGCCGACGTCGAGCGGTTCCTGAAAGCGATGGCCGATGGCGTGGCCTGCCGCAAGGACCAGGTGGTGGTCGACTGCCCGACCGGCGGCGGCGTGACCTTCGCGCCGGGCCTGCCCAGGACGCGCGGCCGGCTGGTCGGCGTCGACCTCAGCAAGCTCATGCTGGCGCGCGCGCGCGAGCGCGCGACCCGGCTGCCGAAGGCCCAGCGCAACCACCTGG
>DATCNF010000103.1:0-6826 GCA_036565325.1 Candidatus Dormiibacterota bacterium
GGGTTGGCGTCTCAGTCGGCGCCGGCGTGGGGGTCGGAGTCGCGGTCGGCTCGGGCGTGGGCGTCGCCGACGGCGCCGGCTCGGCCGTAGGAGTGGCGCTGGGGCTCGGCGAAGGCGAGGCGTCCGGCGTGGCGCTGGGCGTCGCGGCGGGCGGCGGCGGGGGGGTGTGGCTGGAGCTGGGCGGGTTGCTGTTGTCCCCGTGCGCCGAGACGAAGGGCAGCCACTGGGGCGCCGAGCCGGCGAAGGGCAGCCAGGACGGCGGCTGGCCCCCGGAGAGCCAGGTCAAGCTGCCCGGGCCGCGCCCGAAGACGAAGAAGAGCAGGGCGAAGGCAAACAAGAGCGCGAGGCCGGCGGAAGTCACCTTCCGGCGTCCGGACGACCTCGATGCGTCGGAGCGCACCGAATATGCCGTGCCGTAGGTCGAGCTCATAGCCCGTCCGTCTCCTCTCTTCTCTCTCGGCGATGACCGTCACTTCCCGCGTGCCGATCGAAAGAAAACAACGACGCACCCTCGGATTGCTTGCCCCTGCAAACTTAGGGGGTGCCCGAGCTGCTCGATCCAACCTCCGAGCTGGTGCCCGCCCAGCGGCACCGCGCACCCCGCCTGCCTGCACTCGAAGGGCGGACCGTGGCGCTGCTGGACATCTCCAAGCCGCGCGGCGACGTCTTCCTGGACCGGCTGGCGGCGGGGCTGAGCGCCCGCGGGGTGGAGGTGCTGCGCTACCGGAAGCCGACCTTCGCCAAGCCCGCGCCGGCCGACCTCCGACATGAGATCAGCGTCCGCTGCGAGGCTGTGATCGAGGCCCTCGCCGATTGAGGGTCCTGTACGTCGTGCAGTGTGCATGACATGACGGAGCTCGAGACCCGGGGCGTCCCCGGCGTGTACGTGGCGTCGACCGAGTTCGTCGAGGCCGGCGCCGCGCAGGCGCGGGCGCTCGGTTTCGAGCCGGCCGCGGTGTTCGTGCCGCATCCCATCCAGGACCGCACCGACGAGGAGATCCGCGCCCTGGCCGACGGCGCCCTGGAGGAGATCGTCTCCCGACTAACGCTTTGATCCGCACCGAGCGGCTGGAGCTGCGCCTGCCGTCTGCCGCTGACGTGCCCGAGGTCGTTCGCTTCTACGCGGACAACCGCGATCACCTCGAGCCCTGGTCCCCGGCCTGGCCCCCCAATTTCTTCACGGAGGAGTTCTGGCGCGACCAGGTCGAGCAGCGCGAGCAGGAGCTGCGAGCGGGGTTGGGAGCGCGCACGTTCGTGTTCAAGCTCTCGGAGCCGGCTCGGGTGATCGGCAACGTCTCCCTGACCCAGGTCGTGCGCGGGCCCCTGCAGCAGTGCGTCCTCGGCTACGCGCTGGCGGCCGCTGAGCAGGGCCACGGCTACATGCTGGAGGCGGTCCAGGGCGCCGTTCGCTACGCCTTCGAGGACCTCCGGCTGCACCGCGTCGAAGCCAGCCACATGCCCAGCAACCAACGCAGCGCGAGCCTCCTCAAGAAGGCGGGGTTCGTCACCGAGGGCCGCGCGCATGCTTACCTTCTGATCGACGGGCGCTGGGAGGACCACGTGAACACCGCGCTCGTGAATCCACACTGGAGCGCAGATTGACCGTGGAGCGAGTGCCCGTCCTGGGCACCGAGATCGCGTACCGCGACAGCGGAGCCAAAGGCGCCCGGCCGGCGGTGTTCCTGCACGGCAACCCGACCTCGTCCTACCTCTGGCGGAACGTGATCCCGGAGGTCGAGCCGGTGGCCCGCTGCCTGGCGCCCGACCTGGTCGGGATGGGGGAGAGCAGCCCCAGCGTGGCCCTCGAGTACACCTTTGCCGAGCACTCGCGGCACCTCGACGCCTGGTTCGATGCGCTGGGCGTCCGCGACGCCGTCCTCGTCGGTCACGACTGGGGCGGCGCCCTGGGCTTCGACTGGGCGCGCCGGAACCCGGAGCGGGTGCGCGGGCTCGTCTACATGGAGACCATCGTGCGGCCCGTGACCTGGGACGACTGGCCCGAGGCCGCCCGCAAGATCTTCCAGCTCATGCGGTCGCCGGTGGGCGAGGAGATCGTGCTCCAGAAGAACGTGTTCGTGGAGCGCATCCTCCCGGCCGGCGTCCTGCGCACGCTCCAGCCGGAGGAGATGGAGGCCTACCGCCGGCCCTTCGCCGAGCCCGGGGAGAGCCGGCGGCCCACCCTGACCTGGCCGCGCCAGATCCCGATCGACGGCGAACCCGCCGACGTCGCCGAGCGCGTCGCCGCCTACGGCAGCTGGCTGGAGGGCAGCGGCCTGCCCAAGCTGTTCATCAATGCCGACCCGGGCTCCATCCTCACCGGCCGCCAGCGCGACTACTGCCGGTCGTGGCCGAACCAGCGCGAGGTCACCGTGCGGGGTGACCACTTCATGCAGGAGGACTCGCCCTCCGAGATCGGCCGAGCGATCGCGGACTTCGCCTCCGGTCTCAGCTAGACTTCTCCGTTCCGGCCGACGAAACCTGGGATTTCGCGCGCCCATTTTTCCAGGGCCCCCGCCGGGTCGCAGACCCGGTGGGGATAAAAAAGACTGACGCGGACGGCGTCGAAGGAGCATTTTGAACCCGCGCCACAAGGGTGTCAGGCGCTACCTCCCCTACCTGCGGCCGTACACGCGGCAGGTGGTGACGATGTGCGTCGCGGCGATCGTCGCCATCATCGCCGCGACCGCCATCCCGCAGGTGATCAAGTCCATCATCGACGGCCCGGTGGCGCATCGCCAGACCGGCCAGCTGCCGCTCTTCGCGGGGCTGGTGATCGCCCTCGCCCTGGTCGAGGCGGCAGGCAACTTCATCCGCCGCAACCTCTCGGGCTCGGTCAGCTACGGGATGGAGACCGACCTCCGCAACGATTTCTACGCGCACCTCCAGGGCCTGCAGGTCGCCTTCCACGACAACTGGCAGTCGGGCCAGCTGCTGTCAAGGGCGGTCGGCGACATCAACACGGTGCGCCGCTTCGTCGGCTTCGGGCTGATCTTCGGGATCGTCTTCATCGTCCAGTTCGGCGCCGTCGTCTTCATGCTCTTCCGGCTCGACGTGACGCTGGCCGCGCTGACCGCGCTGGTGGCGCTGCCGGTGGCCGCCATCTCGCGTCATTTCTTCACCCGGTACGCGGTCATCGCGCGCCGCATGCAGGACCAGCAGGGCGAAGTCACGACGGTCATCGAGGAGATGGCGACCGGGGTTCGCATCATCAAGGCCTTCGGCCGCGACGACCTTCTCTTCGGCCGCTACCGCCAGGAGATCTCGGAGCTGCGCGCGACCAACTTTCAGTCGGTCGACTCGAGGGCGCAGTTCTGGACCCTGATGACGCTGCTGCCCAACCTGATGCTGGTTCTGGTGGTGCTGCTGGGCGGCTTCGCCACCCTCAACCACCAGCTCTCGCTGGGCGGCCTGGTGGCGTTCATCGCCTACCTCTTCATGCTCATCTGGCCGATGGACGCGCTGGGCTGGATCCTGGCCATGGGCGACGAGGCGCAGACCGCGTCGACGAGGCTCTCGGAGGTGTTCGACTCCATCCGCGACGTGCGGGACCGGCCGGGTGCGGTGGAGCTCACGGACGCGCGCGGCGAGCTGCGCTTCGAGAACGTGACCTTCGCCTACCCCGGCGGCGGTAAGCCGGTCCTGGCGGGAGTCGACCTGCACGTGCGCGCCGGCGAGACCATGGCGCTGGTCGGCCGCACCGGCTCGGGCAAGACCACGCTGGCGATGCTGATCCCGCGGCTGTACGACGTCACCGGCGGGCGCGTCACCGTCGACGGCCAGGACGTGCGCGACGTCACCCTGCGCTCGCTGCGGGCGCAGATCGGCACCGCCTTCGAGGACCCGATCCTGTTCTCCGCATCGGTGCACGAGAACCTGGTCATGGGCCGCGGCTTCAGCGACGACGAGGAGCTGAAGACCGCCATCGAGGTGGCCCAGGCCGGTTTCGTGTGGGACCTGCCCTGGGGGCTGGAGACGCGCGTCGGGGAGCAGGGCTACACGCTGTCGGGCGGGCAGCGGCAGCGGGTGGCGCTGGCCCGCGCGGTGCTCGCCCAGCCGCGGGTGCTGGTGCTCGACGACCCCCTGTCCTCGGTCGACGTCCACACCGAGGCGCAGATCGAGGCCGCGTTGCGGAGCGTGCTCGCGGGCGCCACCGCGATCCTGGTCGCGCACCGGCCCTCGACCCTGGCCCTGGCCGATCGGGTGGCCCTGCTCGACGAGGGCCGGATCGTGGCCGTGGGCACGCACTCGGAGCTGATGCGGACCCAGCCGCTCTACCGCCAGCTGCTGGCGCAGGAGGCGGACGCGGTGGAAAGAGGGGCTGCCAGCTGATGGCTGCCGTGCGCGACCTCACGGCCCGACGGGGCGGTGACCTCACCGAGAAGGAGCGGGACGCCTGGCGCGGGGTCGCCTCCGAGGACATCGACGAGGTCCCGCACGACGTCTCGCGACGCCTGCGCAAGCGCAGCGGCGAGCTGATCCTCAGCCTGGCGCGTCCCTACCGCGCCCGCCTGCTGCTGGCGCTCCTGATGATCATCGGCCGCGCTGCCGCCACCCTCTCCATCCCCTGGCTGGTCGGCCTCGCCATCGACCAGGGCATCCGGCCCGGCGCCAGCGTCGCCGGAGGCCGGGTGCTGGAGCAGTACGTGGCCCTGCTGGTGGGGGCCGTCTGCGTCGCCGCGGTCTGCGGCTTTCTCTTCCTGCGGCTCTCCGGTCACATCGGCCAGAGCCTGCTCTACGACCTGCGGCTGCGCGTGTTTCGGCACATTCAGGAGCTGTCGCTCAGCTTCTACGAGCGCTACACGTCCGGCCGCGTCATCGCGCGCCTGACCTCCGACATCGACGCCCTGCAGGAGCTGCTGGCGACCGGCCTGGCCAGCCTCATCACGTCGGTCCTCTCGATCGTGGGGGTGGCGATCATCCTGCTGCGACTCGACCTGCGGCTGGGTGCCGTGACGCTGCTCTCGTTCCCCCTGGTCGTGGGCTTGACCTGGTGGTTCCGCAACAACTCGGCGCGCGCCTATCGCGCCGTACGGCGCGCGATCGCGCTCGTGATCGTGCACTACGTGGAGTCGCTCAACGGCATCCGGGCGGTGCACGCCTTCCGCCGCGAGCCGCGCAACCAGGAGATCTTCGAGGATGTCAACGCGCGCTACCGCGACGCCAACACCTGGTCCAACCGGCTGGCCTCCACCTTCGGCCCGGGCGTCAACCTGCTCGGGCGCCTGACCACCGCGACGGTTCTCATCTATGGCGGCTACCTGGTGATCAACCACCAGGCGACGATCGGCGTCCTGACCGCGTTCGTGCTCTACGTCCGCCAGTTCTTCGAGCCGATGCAGGAGCTGTCGCAGTTCTACAACCTGATCCAGTCCGCGACCGCGGCCCTGGAGAAGCTGTCAGGGGTGCTCGAGGAGGAAGCCACCGTGCGGGAGCCCCGGCGCCCGACACCAATCGCCCAGGCCCGGGGCGAGGTACGGCTGGAGCACGTGACCTTCGCCTATCGCGACAAGCCCGTGCTGCACGACATCGACCTCCTGATCCCGGCCGGCCAGGTGGTGGCGCTGGTCGGCGCCACCGGGGCCGGCAAGACCACGACCGCGCGCCTCATCTCGCGCTTCTACGACCCCCAGCAGGGCCACGTCCGCCTGGACGGGGTCGACCTGCGGGCCGTCTCGACCGCGGACCTGCGGCGGGCGGTGGCAGTGGTGACGCAGGAGTCGTTCCTGTTCACAGGGTCGGTCGGCGACAACATCGCCTTCGGGCGCCCGGACGCCACCGCCGCGGACGCGGAGGCCGCCGCGCGGGCGGTGGGCGCGCACGAGTTCATCAGCGCCCTGCCCAACGGCTATGACACCGACGTGCGCCGGCGCGGTGTGCGGCTGTCATCGGGACAGCGGCAGCTGGTGGCCTTCGCCCGGGCCTTCCTGGCCAACCCCCGGGTGCTGATCCTGGACGAGGCCACGTCCTCCCTGGACCTGCCTTCGGAGCGGCTGGTGCAGCGCGCCCTGCGCACGCTGCTGCGCGGCCGGACGGCGATCATCATCGCCCACCGCCTGTCCACGGTCGAGGTCGCCGACCGCGTGCTCGTCATGGAGCACGGGCGGGTGGTGGAGGACGGCGCGCCCGACCAGCTGAAGGACGAGAGCGGCCGCTATGGCGACCTCCACCGCGCCTGGCTGGAGAGCCTCGCGTAACGCGTAATCTGTCGCGCGTGATCCGCTGGTCGGAGCGCCTCGGCGTGCCGCGCGTGGCCCTGCTGGCGGTCGCCGCCCTGCTGGCGCTGGCGCTGGTCGCCTTCGTGCGCGCGGTCGCCGCGGGCGATTCCTTCCACGGCGGCTCCTGGGCGGCGGCCGGGGCCCTGCTGGGGATGGGGGCGTTGGGCCTCCTGTATGCTTGGCGGCTTGGAGTCTCCGGGCCGCCCGACTAGGGCCCGGCTCGAACCTTTCGCACCATCCACGGAGCAGGCTTGGACGTCCTCACATCGGTAGTCTTCTACGCGCTCGCAGCGATCGCGCTGATCGGGGCACTGGGCGTGGCGCTGCTGCCCGCGGGCTCGCTGCGAGCGCTGGCCTTCCTGCTCGCCGCGGTGGGCGCCGCGGGCCTGTACGCGGTGCTGGCGGCCGGCTTCGCGGCCGCGGTGGCGCTGGTCGTGCTGGTGGCTGCGGGCCTGCTGCTGGCGCCGCTCCCGGCGGCCGGCGCCGTGACCGTCCCCGCGCGGCGCGCGCACCAGGTCGGCGCACTCGCCTGCGCGGCGCTCTTCGCCGTCCTCGCCTACGCGGCCTATCGCGGCGGCCTCTTCCACGGCACCTACGCCGCCGGTGACTTC
>DATCNF010000104.1:0-4578 GCA_036565325.1 Candidatus Dormiibacterota bacterium
CCGCCTCGGCCGCGCCGTGCCTATGCCGGCGCACCAACGCCCGCGCCAGCAGCAGGGCGGCGGTCGCCGAGGCCGGGTCCTGGCGCATGTCGAATGCGTTGCGCAGCGCCCGCCAACCGTCGGCACGGCGTCCCTCGCGCAGCAGGTGACGGCCGAGGGCCAGCCAATCCGCGGCCTCCATCCAGGGGTCGTCGCCATCCAGCCGCATCAGGAGCCGGGCGTGCAGATAGAGGAGTGAGACGACGTCCTGGCGGTTGTGCTCGAGCGTGGCTTCGAGCAGAGGGCTGTGCCCGCGCCGGAGGTAGGTGAAGTAGGCGTCCGGCACCATGGCGCCGGTGACGTCCTCCTCGCGTTCGAAGCCGAGCAGCGCCAGCTCGACGTTGCGCAGCGTGCAGTTCTCCAGGCGCTGGCGGAGCAGCGCCCGCGCCAGCTTCAAGAGGTCGACGTGCTCGGGGTGCTCGAGGTCGCCGGGCATGCGCGCCATCACCCAGCGGGTGCGCAGCAGGGGCAGGTCGAAGGTGGCCCCGTTGTAGGTGCCGAGCGCGGCGGTCTGCCTCAGCTCCTCCTGGAGGGCGTGCAGGAAGGCGGGCTCCCCGGACGGCTCGGGCAGGAAGAGCTGGACCACCTCGAGTCCCGCCGCCACCGGCCGTGCCAGCGCGGCGGCGAAGGCGTAGGTGCCGGTGCCGCCGCTGAGACCCGTGGTCTCGGTGTCGAGATAGGCGTGGGCGACGGGGGGCGGCCGGCCCTGGACGCGACCGACCGCCCTGATCTCGGCCCAGCGCCAGGCGCTGCCGAAGGGCGTGGGACAGGGCTCGAAGCCCTTGGGCACCGGCCGCTCGACCGGGGCCGGACGGCGGGGGGTAGCCGCCGCCGGTCCGGCGAGAGAGGCTAGGCGCTCTCGGAGTAGGTCAATGCCTGTGCGCGCAGCAAGCGCAGGCACGCGTCCTTGGCCCCTTCAACAACAGGGGGCTCGGGGGAGCCCCCCGGAAAAACAGGATTCGGGGTCCCCGCCGGATCGGAGATCCGGTGGGGTGGCGGTCCGATGCAGGAGGGACAGCCGGCGGCGCAGGGGCAGTCGGCGACCAGGTCGGCCGCGGAGGCCAGCAGCTGGTCGTGGAGCTCGAACAGCCGGCGCGCGTAGCCGACGCCGCCCGGGTACGCCTCGTAAACCGTGACGGTCGGCTTGCGCGTGTGGGTGGAGCGGACCTCGGCCACCGCGCCCAGGTCGTGGGGATCGCACATCAGCCGCAATGACGCGACGTGACGCAGAGCGTGCGCCATGCCCTGGAGGCCGGCCTCGAGCGAATCGCGTCCAAGACGGATCCACAGGTCTTCGTCCAGGCTGATCCACCAGGCCGTTGTGTGCAGCGTCTGCTCGGGCAGGTGGATCGGCCCCGACCCGATGTTCTCGTGCGTGTGGAACCGGATCTTCTTGAACATGGTCGCCACCGAGGTGAGCTTGACCTCGCCGTGCGACCGCGCCAGGGGCGCGCCCTCGGGGCCGCCGAAGGTGTCCAGTACCTCGACGCGCAGCGACATCAGGGCGTCGGTGTAGTGGTCGACCTCGACCGGGCGCACGTAGGCCTTCTTGGCCTCCCAGTCCAGCTGGTCGACGTGGTACTGGGCGCCCTCGTGGAGGTAGATCGCCTGCTCATGCAGAAAGACCGGCGCCGAGAACTGGTCCATCTCGCCGATCACCTCGGGCCGCGGCCGGGAGGTGTCGATGATCACCACGTTGTCGGCGGCCATCCGGCGCAGGGAGACGCTCTCGGCCGGGAAGGCTTCGCGCGACCAGAACCAGCGGTCGCCGGAGCGGGTGGCGCTGCCGTCCTCCGAGAACATCTCGAGCAGTGGCTGGACGTCGGCGCCGCCCAGCCGCTCCTGGTCGACGAAGGGCAGCTCGAAGAGCCCCGCCTGGAGGTGCCCCGCCAGCACCAGCAGGTTGTCGGGGTCGACCAGGCCCTCCTCCGGGCTGCTGCCCAGGAAGTACTCGGGATGGCGGACGATGAACTGGTCGAGCGGCGAGCTGGAGGCGACGAAGACCGCCACCGCCCCCGACTTGCGGCCGGCGCGCCCCAGCTGCTGCCAGGTCGACGCGATGGTGCCCGGGTAGCCGACCAGGATCGCTGCCTGCAGCGACCCGATGTCGATGCCCAGCTCCAGGGCGTTGGTGCTGACCACGCCCGTGACCTCGCCTGAGCGCAGGCCGGCCTCGATCGAGCGGCGCTGCAGGGGCAGGTATCCGGAGCGGTAGCCGCGGATGCGGTGCTGGGCGTCGAGCCGAGGCGCCAGGTCCTGCTGAAGGTAGGACAGCATGACCTCAACCTGGAGCCGGCTGCGGCAGAAGAGGATGGTCTGGATGTGGCGGCGGAGCCAGGGCGCGGCTATCCGACGGGCCTCCAGCAGGGAGCTGCGGCGCACCCCCAGGTGGCGGTCGAGGAGGGGCGGGTTGTAGAACACGAGCCGCTTCTCGCCGCGCGGCGCGCCGCTGCGGTCGACGAGCTCGACGTCCTCGGCCTCCAGCAGCCGGTGCGCCAGCTGGAGCGGATTGCCGATGGTGGCCGACGCGCACAGGAAGCGGGGCGCGGAGCCGTAGAACTCGCAGATCCGTTTGAGCCGGCGGATCACGTTGGCGACCTGGGACCCGAACACGCCGCGGTAGGTGTGCAGCTCGTCGATGACGACGTACTCGAGCGAGGAGAACAGCCGCCGCCAGCGGGTGTGGTGGGGAAGGATCCCGGTGTGCAGCATGTCCGGGTTGGTGAGCACGATGTGGCCCGCCTCCCGGATCTGGGTGCGTCGGCCCGGGGCGGTGTCGCCGTCGTAGGTATCGGCCCGGATCTCGATCGGCAGGTGGGCGGCGAGCGCGCCCAGCTCGGCCAGCTGGTCCTGCGCCAACGCTTTGGTAGGGAACAGATAGAGGGCCCTGCTCGTTGGCTTCTCGAGGATCCTCTGCAGGACCGGGAGGTTGTAGCAGAGAGTCTTCCCGCTGGCCGTCGGCGTCACCACGACCAGGTGACGATCTTCCCTTACGGAGGTATAAGCACGGGCCTGGTGTGTGTAGAGTCTGTCGATCCCCCGGGCGCGCAGTGCCGTCCGGAGGCCGTCCGCGAGGTCATCGGGGAGTTGACAGAACTCCGCCGACGTGGCCGGAATGTAGTGGTCCAGGGTTACGTCACCCGGGAGGGACTGGGTGTCGAGCGGGGGAAGAGCTATCACGGTGAGGGGGAACTGAAGGTAACCGAACGCATGTTCGCAGTCAACTGCGGTGCGCATGTACCCGGTTAACCAGGTGCGCCCCCGGGGCGCGCTGGGCACGGGCACGTCGGCGGCGCCCACCTATCGGGCGGGGTCGACCGAGGACTTCGAGCGCCTCTATCGCTCCAGCTACTCGCGACTGCTGGGCACGCTGGTCGGAGTGCTGGGCGATCGCGCGGCGGCCGAGGACTGCTGCCAGGAAGCGTTCGTCAAGGCCTACCAGGCCTGGCCGCACTGGCGGCCGGATGCCCCGGCCGAGGCCTGGCTGCACCGGATCGCGGTCAACGTCGCGGTTTCGCTGCAGCGCCGCCAGAAGCTGCGGGAGGCGGGCGAGCTGGTCCGCCGCCTGGGCCGGCCCGCGCCCCCGCCCGACCCCGCCCAGGAGGCCGAGCGGAGCGTGCTCACCGCCGCCCTCCGCCAGCTGCCCGCCAAGCAGTCGGCCGCCATCGTCCTCCGCCACTACCACGGCTACAGCAACCGCGAGATCGCCTACGCCCTGGGGGTCCCGGAGCGCACGGTCGCCTCCCGCCTGTCCGCGGCCAAAGCCAGGTTGCGGGCGCTGCTCGGCGAACCGATGGGTACTGCCGATCTGCCCGGCGTTGATTCCGGTAAGTAACGACGTGGCACACGAGGAGGAGAATTTCGACGACTGGCTGGCAGGCGAGCTGCGGAGGGAGCTGGCGCCGCACACGATGCGGCCCGCCGCCGCGCCCCGCTATCGCATCCGAAGCCGTGGCCGGCGTCGCGGGCTCTCCCTCTTCACCGGCACCTCGGCGGCCCTCGGGGCCAAGGCCATGACCGGCTTCGTGGCCACCGCCTTCGCCGTCGTCGCGACCGGCGCCGCGGTCACCGGCAGCGCCAACCCGGCCGTCTGGGGCGCCCACGTGCAGACGGCCGTCTCCGACTGCAAGTCGGACCTCAACCACGGCCAGCGCGGCTGGGGCGATTGCGTGAACTCCGTCGCCGGCCAGGTGCAGGCGCAGGCTCCGGCCCCGGTGGTCGAGGCCCCCGCGCCCGCCGCCGCAAGCGGGTCACGCATCGATGACGCGCAGGGGCCGTCGGTCACGGCGCCGGTGGCGCCGAAGGTCGTAAAGGTGCCCGACTCCGGCAAGACGATCGTGCCGCCCCGCCCCGCGCGCGGCGCCACGCCGAAACCCACGCCCACCCCCGAGGAGGACGCCTTCGGGGATCACCGCAGCGGGGGCGAATAAGAAAACACCCACTCTCTCTCCCCGAGGAGGCCGCCGACGCATGCCGGCGGTCTTCTCTTTTTTTGAGCGGGGCGTAGGGGTGCGCCGGTTGAGCGAGGCTGTAAAGAAG
>DATCNF010000105.1:0-15395 GCA_036565325.1 Candidatus Dormiibacterota bacterium
TGCCTGCCGGTCGCGCGCGGCTGGCGGCCGCGGCCCCCATCCTGGGCGCGGCCGCGTTCGCGGTCTATCTCTGGCTGCAGACGGGGGACGTCCTCGCCTTCGTGGGCAGCCAGGCCGACCACCACCCGCTGGCCGTGGGCCGGCCGCTGGCGCGCCTGCTGACCCCGGACGCCGGGCAGCTGGTGGGGCTCGCCTTCCTGCTCCTGGCGGCGCCGGCGGCCTGGTGGCTGTGGCGGCGGCGCCAGCTCGGACGCTGGCGCGTGGCCGGCCCGGCGACCATCGCCGCGCTCCTGCTGGCGCCCCTGGCCAGCGGCAGCCTGGCCTCCTTCGGGCGCTACACGATGGTGGCCTTTCCCATCTACTGGGCGGCGCAGCGGGTGCCGGCGCCGGTGCTGGCACTGGTGGGCCTCCCGGTCACCCTGGCCTACACGGTCCTGGCCGCCACCGGGCGGCTGACGCCGTGATCCCGGAGACGGCCTCCGGTGCTCTGGCGCCGCCGCCTGCGCGAGCGCTGGCGCTGGACCTCAGCCGGGTGCGGCTCAGCCGCACGCTTCAGCTGGCCCTCGCCTACCTGGCGGTCGCCATCCCGGCGCTCGCGATGGCATTCGTGCAGCCGGTCTGGCAGCTGACGGACGAGGCGCAGCACACCGACGTCCTGGCGCAGTACGCGCACGGGGTCTACCCGATCGAAGGTGTGACCACCCTGCGCCCGGAGACGGTGGCGATCATGGTCACCACCGGCAACTACCGCTGGAGCCCGCCCGAGACGGTGCCCCGGCCAGCGGTCGTGGACCCGGCCCAGTTCGGTCCGCCGCCGCCCTACCTCAGCGGCAGCCAGTTCAAGCTCTGGGTCCGCCGGCACATCTGGTGGTTCTCCTACGAGGCCATGCAGCCGCCGCTCTTCTATGCCCTGGCCACGCCGGTCTGGGCGGCCGGCTACGACGCCGGCGGCCCCTTTGCAGCGGTCTACGCGGTGCGCGTCCTGAACGCTCTCTTGCTGGCCTTGCTGGGGCCGCTCACGCTGGCCACCGCCTGGCTGCTGGCGCCCGGCCGGCGCCTGCTGGCGCTGCTGGCGGTGACGCTGACCGCCTTCCTGCCGGGCCTCCTGCTCAACGGGTCGCAGGTCACCAACGACACCCTGGGCGCGGTCCTGGGCGCGGCCTGCGTACTGCTGGCCGCGCGCCTGGTGCGAGGTCCCTGGTCGTGGCGCGGCTCGCTCCTGCTGGGCGTTCTGTTCGGGCTCACCCTGCTGGCCAAGCTGACCGACGCCGGGCTCGCGATCGGCCTGGCCATGGCCTGGGCCTGGCCGGCCCTCAAGCTGCGGGCGCCCTGGCGCCACCAGCTTGCGGTGGGCGCGGCCTCGGCCGCAGTCGCCCTGCTCGTGATGCTGCCCTGGCTGCTCCTGAACGTCTTCATGTATGGGCACCCGGTCCCCTCGCCGGAGGCGGCCAAGCTGCTGGGGGCCGGGACCAGCGGTGCCACCTACACGTTCGCGCAGAGCCTCAATTACGCCTTCCAGACCTTCTGGACCGGCGAGCACAAGGACAGCCTGCCCTACACGGGCGTGATGGTGGCGGTGATGCTCGGCCTCGGCCTGGTGGCCGCCGTCGGCCTGTCCCGGCTGCTGCGGGGGACGGCCTGGCTGCGGGTCGAGCGCGGGGTGCTGGTGGTGCTCTTCGCGGCGCTCATGGGGCAGACGGCCTGGGCGCTGGCGGTGCCGGCGACCTCGGGCCTGGGCGGCATGACCCCCGGCCGCTACCTCTACCCGGTGGTGGCGGCGGCCATGGTGCTGTTCGCGGTGGGCCTCTGGTCGCGGGTCCGCTCCACCGGCTGGTTGGTGGCGATGGCGGCGCTCTTCGTCGGCCTCTCGCTGACCAACCAGGTCGCGTACGCGTTCGGCAAGACCGCGATCTCCCATGCCGAGCGCAACGGACCGCCCACCTACGCGGTGGTGAGCGACGTCAGCGGCAGCGACACCTACCGCGGGGTGACCGTGACCGCCGACCGCGTCGTCACCGACCGCCGCGCGGGCGGGGTCTGGGTGCACCTACACGTGCGCAACGAGTCGCTGCTCTCCGCCGACTGGTCGCCGAACCCCCAGGTCAAGGTGTCGAACGGTTTGAGCGGCTACGGTGACTACCCCTCCTCGGCGCCCTTCCCGGAGACCCTGCCCGGACACAGCGATTACTGGGGTTGGATCCGGCTCGGGCTGGCGCCGGGGAGGGTGCCGCCGGGCAGCACCCTGCGCCTGATCTTCCACGACGTGGCCGCCAACCACTACCGCGACGTGAGCGACCTTACGGTCTCCTTCGAAACCCCCTAGTCCAGCTCCCCCGGCGTCGCCTCCAGCTCCTCGGCCCGGTCGCCGCGCAGGATCCGGACCTTCACCTTGCGGCCGACCACGTCGCCCAGCATCAGCCGCTGGAGGTCGCCGGCCTCGGTGACCGACCCGCCGTCGATGTCGAGGATGAGGTCGCCGGCGCGCAGGCCGGCCTTGGCCGCCGGGCTCCCGGCCACCACCTCGGCGACCTGGATCGCGGCCTTGCGGCCGAAGCGGGCGGCATGCTCGGGCGGCAGCGGGCGCTTGCCGCCGGCGATGCCCAGGTAGGCGCGGCGCACGCGGCCGGTGCGCATCAGCGCGGACAGGATCTGCTGGGTGACCGGGTTGATCGGGACCGCGAGGCCAAGGCCCACGCCGGCCACCGCGGTGTTGACGCCGACCAGGCGCGCCCGCCCGTCCACCAGGGCGCCGCCCGAGTTGCCCGGATTGAGCGCGGCGTCGGTCTGGATCACGCTGTCGATCACGCGCGAGACCGCGCCCTGGCGCGCGGGCAGGCTGCGGCCGAGCCCGCTGATCACCCCGGCGGTGACCGAGCCGGCCAGGCCCATGGGATTGCCGACCGCCACCACCAGCTGGCCGATGCGCAGCTTCTCGGCATCCCCCAGCTCAACCGCCTGCAAGCCGCCGGCGCGAGCCCGGATCACGGCCAGGTCGGAGAGCGGGTCGGCGCCCACCACGTCGATGGGCAGCTCGCGGCCGTCGATGAAGGAGGCCGTGCCCTGGGAGGCACCAGCCACCACGTGGGCGGAGGTGACCAGGAAGCCATCGGGTGTGAGGGCGACGGCGGAACCGCTGCCCCCGCCGCGCTCGCCGCCACCGCGGCGGACCTGGACGCTGGCGACCGAGGGCAGGACACGCTCGGCCACCGTCACCACCAGGTTGGAGTAGGCGTCGAGCGCCTCTTGCTCAGATTCGGGGAAGAGCTCGATCGCCATCTAGGCCGGGCCCTGGCCCCGAACCTCGCCGACCTTGACCAGCGCCTCGCGCAGCTGGTCGATCCACTCGCCCTGGTGCTTCCCGACCAGGCGCACGCACCAGGCCAGGGCCTCGCTCCGGCTGCGGGCCACGCCGGCCTCGACCAGCGTGTCCAGGACGCGCCGCTCGGGCATCCGCAGGCGCGTCATCACAGGGATGCTGAGGGTGGTGAAGGTCTTGTCCTGGTCGCCGGCACTCGCGGCCCAGGCGACCTTGCGGCCGAACTGGCGCTCGGCCTCGTCGGCGATCTTCATACGGGCCTCGCGGGTCTCTTCGCGGAAGCGGTCGATGCGCGCCTGGCGGGCCGCCGCCTTGCCGTCCTCGGCGGTGCCCGCCGCCAGCTCGGGGTCGGCCAGCACGCCGCTGACCAGGATCTCGTCGTTGTCCGAGGTGACCTCGGGTGGACTCGTGAACCAGCCGTCGGGGAGACGGCCGGTGAACCAGGCCTGGATCTCAGTTTGTGTCGTCATGCATTACATGATTACACAGTAACGCGTAGGGAGGGGCGAGCCCCTCCCCTACGAGGGGTAGGCGCAGCCGGTGAGCTCGCGCGGGGCCGCCGGCAGCAGCACCTGGTAGCTCCCGGGACCCACCCGCACCCGCAGGGTCCGGTCGCTCGCCAGCACGATCTCGACCTCGCCCCTGGCCGCCGTCGAGCCCGCCATCCGGAACGCCCCGCTGTCGGCGTCGTAGTGATAGCTGAAGGAGCCGGGCGGCGCCGCCGCGGGCCAGATTCGGGCCAGCAGCCGCTCGCGATCCGCCAGCAGGCAGCCGGCCTGGGGCGGGCCGGCGCCCGAGGGCCCGCCCTGGTACTCGCAGCGCTGGTCGCCGGCGCTGCCGTAGATCCCCTCGAAGACGCCCCAGGGGCGGTGGTAGCCGCAGTTCTGCTTCCAGACCCAGAACGTGGAGCCCAGCCGGTGCTGCTCCTGCTCCGCCAGCTGGTTGACCAGCAGCCTGCGGTCCTGGCCGGGGTCGTTGCCGAACTCGGAGACGAAGAGCGCCGTGCGCAGCAGGCGCGCCTCGGTCTCCGCCCAGGCGTAGGACTGGTCGAAGGGCGGATCGGTGGCGGAGGGGTGCCCGGTCAGGGCGTCCGGCGTGTAGATGTGCGTGTAGGCGTGGATTGACAGCACCAGGTTGGGGTAGGAGCTGAGGGCGATCGGGACGTGGGTCGGAAAGTCCGTGATCTCCCTCACCAGTCCCGGCTCCAGGAAGAAGAGATGGGCGCGGTCGTGGACGCCAAGGTCGCGATGGCCGCACATCGCCAGGTAGGGCAGAGCGTCCGGGCAGGGCAGGCCGTCAGGCGCTCCGGTGATCGCGTCGATCAGGCGCCGGTAGAAGGGATAGAGCTGGAGGTCGTCGAACAGCGGGGGCGGCGTCCAGCCGGGCCAGGGCTCGTTGTAGAAGCTGTAGCCCGCCACCGAGCTCTCGTCCTTGAACCGCCGCGCCAGCTCGGCGACCGCCCCGATGTACTGGTCCTGGATGCCGCCGCGGTTGAGCCAGAAGGAGGTCTGGGCCTGCCAGAAGGCCAGGTTGAGCTCGCGCTGGTTCATGAACTTCTCGGAGGGCAGGAAGTCGGGGAAGGTGGCCCACGCGGGCGCGCCGTCGTAGGCGTCCAGGCCAGGGGCGGTGCCGTTGGGCAGCGGCAGGTGCTGGGGATCGGCCCGGCCGAGGTAGCGCGAGTAGGCGTTGGAGTGCATGTCGAGGATCACGTAGATGCCCTGGTCTCGGGCCCAGCCCACCACCTGGGCGATGCGGTCGAGGTACTGGGCGCTGAACCGGCCGCGCTCGGGCTCCAGCAGGCTCCAGGACAGGCCCAGGCGGAGCACGTTGAAGCCGAGCGCCTTCATCTCGGCGAGGTCGTTGCGGCACAGCGGCGGGACCCAGATGGCGGCCGAGTTGGCCGGGCAGGCTCCGCTGTCGTAGGCGGCGGGGTCGATCGGGAAGAACGGGGCCGGGGTGAGGGCGTTGAGGTCGGTGCCGGTCCAGTAGTCGACCAGGCCGGCGGCCACCACACCGCGCAGGATCACGCGCCGGCCCTGGGGATCCGCGATGTAGGGGATGTCGGGGCCGCCCGGGTGGTCCACGCGCAGCCAGGGCAGGGCGCCGCCGGCCGGCTGGGCTGCGGGGGTGGATTGGGTGACGGCGTCGAGGGAGGCCAGGACGGCGCCCGGGTAGCCGGCCGCCGCCACCACGGCGACCAACAGCCAGAGCAGGACGCGGCGCGCTGTGCGCACGCCCGAGATTGTCGCCTTGACAACCCACCGACCCGCGGGCGCGACGCCCAACCGCCCGGACGTTCCGCCGCCGGCGCTCGGCTTGTTTCCGGGCCTGTCGACCGTCCGAGCGCCGGCGCTCGGACAGTCCTTAGGCCGCTGCGGTCGCCGCCTCCTTGCCGCCCAGCATCTGCAGCGTCTCCACCACGATCTCGGTGGAGTGGCGCTTCAAGCCCTCGGCGTCGTCCCAGCTGCGGTACTGGAGTCGGCCCTCCGCGTAGACGAGGTTGCCGCGCTTCAGGTAGGTGGCCGCGACCTCGGCCAGCTTGTCGAAGAGCACCAGACGGTGGAACTCGGTGTGCTCCTTGCGGTTGCCCTCCTCGTCCTTGCCGGCGAAGGTGTTGGTGGCGATGCGCAGGTTGGCGACCGCTTTCCCCTGCGGCGTCGCCCGCAGCTCGGGATCGTGGGTGAGCCGTCCGATGACGATGGCCTTGTTGATCACGGTGAACCTCCTCGAAGATTGGCCGCCGGTAGGAACAGCTCGGGGTCGGCCGGACGGCCGTCGGTCCTGACCTCGAAGTGCAGATGGGCCCCGGTCGAGTTGCCGGTGGAGCCGACCTGGCCGAGCTGGTAGCCCCGGAAGACCGGCTCGCCGAGCACCACCGCCGCCTGCCAGAGGTGGCCGTAAAGGGTGGTCAGGCCGTGCCCGTGGTCGATCACCAGGTAGAGCCCGTAACCCGCCGGGTCCCAGCGCACGGCCAGCACCAGCCCGCTGGCGGCGGCCCGCACCGGGGTGCCCTGGGGCGCGGCGAGGTCGAGACCCGCGTGGAAGTGCCCGCCCGGGCAGCCGGGGCTGACCGGCTCCAGCCGGAAGTCGGTGCAGCCGAAGCCCTGGGTGCGAATGGCGCCCGGCACCGGGGTCGCGAAGCCCACGTGGCCGTCGAGCACGGGCGCGGCCAGGGTCGGCGTGGTGGTGTCGCAGGCCACCGCGGCCACGACGGCCATGCTGAGGAGGAGGCCGAGCGCAGCGCCTGGCACCGGCTACTTGACCATGGCCGCGACGGCCCGCTTGAGCTGGTGCTTGGCCGTCCCCGAGGCGTGGGTGCCGACCGAGGAGACCGAGTGCAGGGCGCCCGGGACCTTGTAGCAGAGCCACAGCGTGGCCAGGGCGAAGCCGTGGCTCCACCAGTTGCTGCCGGTGAACTCCAGCTGCAGCCCGATCGCAATCACCAGCAGCTGCAGCGGCTGCATCAGCAGCGTGCTGATGAAGAGGCTGACCCACTCCCGCGCGTAATGGTGGGTGTCGGGCAGGACCATGAGCAGCGCGGCCCCGGGGGCCAGGATGGCGAGCAGGACCAGGAGCGCGTAGCGCACCACGTAGCCCAGCGCCAGCAGGAGGAGGCCGGCCACCAGGCAGAGGCTGATCAGCGGCGCCAGGAAGGGGAAGGGAAAGAAGTCATTGGTCCAGTGCAGGAAGCCGTCGATGAAAGCGAGCCGGCCGTAGGTGTTGACGACCGAGTCGGCGAGGGCGTTGTCGAGGTCGACGGCGGCCTGCACGAGCTGGGGGGCCAGGTTGATGAGGGCGGCGGCCGCGGCCAGGCGCGGCAGCATGATGCGGACGGTGTACTGGCTGAAGACGCCGTGGCCCCACATCACGCGGTAGAAGGCCCACATCGCG
Organism: Candidatus Dormiibacterota bacterium; assembly: GCA_036565325.1. Taxonomy (GTDB): domain Bacteria; phylum Chloroflexota; class Dormibacteria; order Dormibacterales; family Dormibacteraceae; genus CF-28. The sequence goes on from DATCNF010000105.1 coordinate 7,208, forward strand.
ACCAGGACCAGCGCGGCGTCGGCCAGGGCCTGGACCTTCGGCTCGAAGAGGCGGATGGTGGGGTCGCCGGTGAAAGGGCCGCCCGAGCCGTGGACGTCGGTGGTGCTGATGAGCAGCGACGGGATGGCCTGCTTCAGCAGGCCCCCGGTGTCGGCCAGCGCCATCTGGGTCACGTGGCTGATGTCGAGCGACTGCTGCAGGGCGGCCAGGGTCTGGGCCAGGCGCTCGAGCTCGGCCAGGAAGCTATCCACCGCTATGGATCGACCCCGTAAGGACCGAGATGAGGGCGCTGGCCATCTCGACGCCGATGGTGCCGATCACGATGCGCTGGATCCACTGCTTGGCCTGGGTCACCGAGCGAGAGTCGACGGAGGTCATCTTCCAGAGGAAGGCGAGGACGAAGGCGAGCGCGCCGACCGAGGCGACCAACGCCTGGCCGATGTGGGTCCAGGTCAGGATCAGGTCGGTGACCGGGGTGATCGCGGAGTTGGGGTCGACGCCCGACTGGACGGCAAGGAAGAAGTTCACGGTGGCGGCACCTCCAAGGGTTGGTGCCGCCGAGTCTCAGGCGGCGGTCAGCCCCGGGGGAACGTCGCCTGTTAAGCGGTTATCCTGCCGGGAGTGGGCGACCCCCAGCAGCTCGCCGACCAGTTCGTCGCCACCCACCGGGAGTTCTTCGACCACGTGAAGAACGCCAGCCCCGAGCAGTGGCGGGCGAAGGGGATCAACCACCCGGAGATCCGGCGCGGCAACGAGGACGAGGGCCGGCCGGTGGGCACGATCGTCCACCACGTCGGCAACGGCTACCGGAATAATCGCGCTCGCTGCCAGGCGTGGATCCGGGGCGAGGATCCGGCCCCGCCGAGCGATGAGACGAACAAGGTCCACGCCGCCGAAAACGCGCATCCCGACCAGGCCGAGACGCTCATGTTCCTGGAAGACCAGGCGGCCCAGCTGGAGGCTTTCATCCGAGGGCTGGGAGACAAAGAGCTGGCGGCAACGGGCAGCTTCGTCACGGGGCCGAAGACGGTCGAGGAGTTCGTCGGGCAGATCCTGCCCTTCCACATCCGCTGGCACCAGGGCTCCATCCAGGCGACCTGGGAACAGCTGGCGGCACCGGGAACGTCACCCATTAAGAGCTAGGCTCCGGCTCGAGCCAGGGCGCTGGCGTCCAGCTGTGAAAGGGCGGCGCCCTCCGCCCACAGGCGACTGAAATCGGCTTCGGGCATCCGCTCGTGGAGGGACTCCAGACAGCGGTCGGCCTCGACCTGGTCGAACATCGCCAGCGGGGTGCCGAGCTCCTGTCGCATACCATGGGCCGCCCCCAACAGCTTCACTGCTTCGGGCAGCTGTCCCTGCGCGGCGCGGATGATGCCCTGCGCTTGCAGGCCCAGGGCGATGTTCGCCTTCTCGCGCGCCGCGAGCATGCCCAACGCCTCGGCCACCAGCTTCTCCGCGAGCGCGAGGTCGCCGACCAGGCGGGCGATGATCCCGCGTTCGATCGAGCAGACCGCTATCCCCCGCTCGTGGCCCAGCTCCCGGTTCAGCTGCAGCGCCTCTTCGAAGTGGGCGGTCGCCCGCTCGTAGTCACCCTCGCAGCGCACCGCGCGGGCAAGCGCCATCAGCCCGGAGTTGAGGTCGACCTTGTCGCCGGCCTCGCGCACGATGGCCAGGCTGTCGCCAAGCAGCGAGGCAGCGGGGGCGTAGTGCCCCTGCATCAGCTCTACGTTGCCCATCAGCCGGAGGACGATCGCGGTCGCCCGTTTGTCGCCGACCCTGCGGAGCAGGGCCAGCGCCTCGTGCAAGAGGGCCAGCGCCGCCTCGAACTCGCCCCTCTGGAGCGCGATGTTGCCCAAGTAGAGATAGCAGAAGGCCTCGCCGTCCGGATCGCCGGCCCGGCCCAGGTATTCCAGGCTCTCGCGCTCGAATTGGAGGGAGCGCTCGTAGTCATCCTGGTTGTAAGCCACCGCACCCAGCATCTGCAGCGCGAAGCCGATCCCCCAGTCGTCGTTCAGCGTCCGGTAGATCTCGAGACTCTGCTCTGCCTGCAGCTCGGCCTCGGCATAGGCCCCCAGGTAGATGCCCAGGTACGCAGCCCAGGCCAGCGCCTTGGCGTAGAACGCGGAGCCGGCGTGCTCTGGGCTCTGCAATGCGCGCGCCAGCCACTCTCCGCCCTCCGTGAAGCGTCCACGCACGCGCCAGTAGAGCCCGAGCGCGGCCGCGTAGCGCAGGCAGGCCTCAATCTGACCCTCCTGGAGGCAGCTGCCGTAGCCCGCGCGCAGGTTGTCGAGCTCGCGGTCCAGGCGATCGAACCAGGCGAACTGGCCGGCCCGGCGCAGCTCGGCCTCCGCCTGTTCGGCCAGGGACAGGAACCACTCCCGATGGCGCCTCTCCTGCTCCGCCTCCTCGTCGGCCTCGCGCAGGCGCCCGGCACCGTACTGGCGGATGGTCTCGAGCGCCCCATAGCGCGGGTCGTCGCCCTCCTCGAGCACGAGCAAAGACTTGCTGGCCAGGGCACCCACGAGGTCCAGCACGTCGGCCGGGTCGAGCGGCTCCCACCCGCAGATCGCCTCCGCGGCCTCGAGATCGAAGCCCCCGGCAAAGACGGAGACCCGGCGCAGAAAGGCCTTCTCCTGCTCGGTCAGGAGCTCGTAGCTCCAGTCGATCGTGGCGCGCAGGGTCTGCTGCCGGGGCAGGGCGCTCCGGCTGCCACCGGTGAGCAGCTTGAAGCGGTCGTTGAGCCGGCCCGCCAGCTGTTCCACGGAAAGCACATTGAGCCGCGCGGCTGCCAGCTCGATCGCCAGCGGGATGCCGTCCAGGTGTCTGCAGAGCTCGACGATGGCGCCGGCGTTCTTCTCCGTGACCTGGAAGGCGGGGCGCGCGATCAGGGCTCGGTCCACGAAGAGCGCCACGGCCGACCACTCCATCAACTCGTCCAGCGGCGGCAGCTGCGCGGGCGCCGCCATGGACGGGATCCGCCAGGCGACCTCGCCGGGGACGCCGAGGGCCTCCCGGCTGGTCGCCAGCACGCGCAGCTTCGGGCAGGCGCGGAGCAGCGCCGAGGTCAGCCGCGCGCAGGCCTCGACCAGGTGCTCGCAGTTGTCGAGCACCAATAGAACCTGGCGGGAGGCGAGATGGTCGGTGAGGGTCTGGAGGGGCGTTCGGCCAGGCTCTTCGCGGAGGCCCACGACGGTCAGGAGGCTGGAAGCGATGAGGTCGGGGTCGGACAAGGGAGCCAGCTCCAGCATCCAGACCCCGTCGGCGTACTCCTCCAGGACATTGCCGGCCAGCTCGATGGCGAGGCGTGTCTTGCCCATGCCGCCGGGGCCCAGCAAGGTGACCAGCCGAGATTCGGCCAGGCGGCTCCGGGCATCGGCGAGCTCCGAAGTCCGCCCTACAAAGGGGGTCATCTGGAGCGGCAGGTTGTTGCGGCGTAGGTCCAGCGACTTGAGCGCCGGGAACTCCTGGGGCAGGCCCTCGATGTCGAGCTGGAAGAGGTGCTCGGGTCGGGGCAGGTCCTTGAGGCGATATTCGCCCAGGTCTCGGGGCCGAGCTCCGGCCGGCATCGCCGTCTCGATCAGGGTTGCGGTGGCCTCCGACAGCACGACCTGGCCGCCGTGGCCGGCGGCGGCGATCCGGGCGGCTCGATGGACGTCGATGCCCACGTAGTCGTCGCCCACCAGGCTGCCCTCGCCGGTGTGCAGGCCCATTCGAACCCGGAGCTGGAAGCCGGGCCAGGCATGGGCCGCGAGCGCTCGCTGGGCGCTCACGGCGGCCGCGGCCGCGCTTTCGGCGCTGGCGAAGCTCACGAAGAAGGAGTCGCCCTCGGTCCCCACCTCACAGCCTTCATTGGCGTGGATGGCCGCACGCATGATCGCGCGGTGGGCCTCGAGCACCTCCACCCAGGCGGCGCCCAGCTCCTGGAGCAGGAGGGTGGAGTGCTCGATGTCGGTGAACAGGAACGTGACCGTTCCGGCCGGGAGCTCGCGCGGGGCGGGTGCCAGGCCGACGTTCACCGTGCTCTGGGGTTACGGCAGGGCCGGAGGCCACCGGAGCTCAGCGCTCCGGTGGCCTGGCGCCTGCTCATGGGCCGCTAGCCTAGCCCGCCGCCCGTGAAGTCACCGCCGCCGCCTTGAAAGCAGCCCTCGGAGGAGCAAGAAACGCTGATGAAGATCTCGGACCCTGTGGCCGAGTTGGTCGCCATGTTGCCATTCGCCGTGGCTGATTGATTGGCCGTGCAGTTCCCGGTCGTGATGCAGTCCGCCTCCAGCAACGCCGACTGATTCTGGCTCGGCATCTGCTCCTGGACGGACACCTGGTTGATGGTCCCAGTGTCGTTCGGGTTGCCGAACTGGTTGGCGCAGCAGAACTCGTTGGGGTCCTGGTTCTGCGCCGTGCCCGGCATGCCGTCCATCTTCTGGCGCGCGTCCTGGTTGACCGCGAAGGTCGAGAGGCCGCCGCTGATCTGGTGGATGGAGCCGCTGTGGGTGCCCGCCTGTTGCTGCGAGCCCCCGTCGAGATGGGTCTTCTCGTCCTGCTTGAGGTTCTGGCTCAAGGTGATCTGGTTGGCTCCGCTGTTCGAAGTCTGATGGAAGGTCGCCATCTGCGTGGTGGCCTGAGACTGCGCCGCCGCGTCGTCTCGGATGCCCTGGTGAACGATCTGCTGGACATCGGCGAGGTTGGCGCCGGAGTCCGTGGTTTGGGTGACGTCGGCGGTCTGGCTGGCGATCTGCCCAGTTCCGCCGGCCTGGTTGACGATCTGGCCGATGCGGACCCGGTTGTTGCCGGACCCGTTGAGCTGGGTGATGACGCAGGACTGGGTCGCCGCCGAGCTGGTCTGGGGGCCCGAATCGTTCTGCTCACAGACAAACGCGTTGTCCGTGGTCCCCGTGGCGGAGCCCTGGGTGATGTTGCAGGTGTCGCCCTTTGGACATTCGGAGACGTTGGCGACGCTGGCCACCTGCACGACCTTGAGCGAGGTGGTGCAGCTCCAGCCGACACCCGGACAGTGCGGACCGGCGTAGTTGCGCAGGCCGCGCTGGATGACGAACTGCCCGGGATCCCAGCCGTGGGATTTGAGATAGGTCTGAACGCCGCTGTGCGTGGATAGGTCGACGCCGGTCGAGACCGCTCGGCTCACGAATCCGAGCCCCAGCAGCAGCGTGATTCCGGTGATCGCTGTGGCGAACCTCAGCTTACCCATTGGCTCCTCCCCCTCTTTCTTACGGATCCCCCGGGAACGCGGCGAGTATGAGCGCGACCTATGAGCCCGTCAATGGGCGAAAAGCTGCTAGGGCTTGGGCAGCGGCGCGGTGCAGTCCCCGTTCTTGCCCAGGTCCGTCTTCGCGACCGAGCTCACGTAGGCCCCGCCCTTGTGGGCGTGCGCGGCCTGCGACACGTAGAAGCCGTGGTTGCACGGGTGCGCCGTGCTGCCGCCGGTTTCCGGTGTCTCGGCGGGGTCCGGGGTCTCGGCGGGCTCGGGGCTCTCGGCGGGGTCCGGGCTCTCCGAGGGGTGGACCTTGGGAGCCGAGTCGGCGCCGGCGACGGTGACGCCGGCCACCGGGGAGAGGTTGAGGCTGTGAGAGGCGAAGCCGGCCCCGGCGACCAGGCCGATGGCCAGGCCGGCGGCGGCGACGACGCTGAAGATCAGATGACGATTCATGCCGGATATAACGGAAAGGCCGGCGAAAGTACCCGAACGCGAGCCGGGCGGCCCCACCCGGTGCCGGCTTCGCCGGCGCCGACCTCCCCGAGGGGAGGTGGACTCTAGACCGCGGTCGCCAGCAGCTCCGAGGGGCGCACGTCCTCGGGCAGGAAGTAGGCGGGCTCCCACCAGCCGCCGTTCTGCCTGACGGCCACGCCCACCACCGGGTGGCGGGGGCCGCGGACCAGCATCCAGCGGACGTCGGGGGTGACCACGACGGCCGGAACCAGGGCTGAGCCCACGGTCACCTGGTCGCCGGTCGAGAACTTGTAGCTCATCCGTGAGGGCTGCATTCAAAGGCCCGGCGGCGACGTTCCGGCGATGTTCTGGAGGATTCCGATTGAGGTAGCCGCTAGTCTCGTCTTCGTGGGCAAGCTGCGCGAGTACGTCCGGAAGCGCGACTTCACCCGCACCGCGGAGCCTGCCGCCAAGGCGCCGGCCCGGCGCGCCCAGGCCAAGCAGCCGCGCTTCGTGGTCCAGGAGCACCACGCCACCCGCCTGCACTGGGACTTCCGCCTCGAGCGCGACGGCGTGCTCGTCTCCTGGGCCGTCCCCAAGGGCATCCCCCCCGATCCCAAGAAGAACCACCTGGCGGTCCACGTCGAGGACCACCCGCTCGACTACATCGACTTCGCCGGCGAGATCCCGAAAGGGAGCTATGGCGGCGGGCAGGTCGAGATCTGGGACCACGGCACCTACGAGGAGCTGAAATGGCAGGTGGGCGGCCGCGGCAAGCAGGAGGTGCAGGTCGTCCTGCACGGCGAGCGGGTGGAGGGGCGCTACGCGCTCTTCCAGACCCAGGGCGAGAACTGGATGATCCACCGGATGGACCCGCCCCAGGACCCCGAGCGCGAGCCGATGCCGGAGCGGGTGGTACCGATGGCGGCGCAGCTGGCCATGGGGTTGCCCGCGGACGAGGAGAAGTACGGCTTCGAGTTCAAGTGGGACGGAATCCGGGCCGTGGTCTACAGCCAGGGCGGGACGCTTCGGATCCAGACCCGCAACCTGGAGGACGTGACCCGCCGCTACCCCGAGGTGCGCCCGCTGACCGAGGCGCTGGGCTCGCACGAGGTGGTCCTGGACGGCGAGCTGGTGGCCCTCGACGCCAACGGCCGGCCCAGCTTCGAGCAGCTCCAGCAGCGGATGGGCCTCAACTCGGAGACCGAGATCCGGCGCCAGATGCGCGAGGTCCCGGTCTTCTACATGATCTTCGACGTCATCTACCTCGACGGCCGCCTGCTGGTGAAGGAGCAGTACACCGACCGCCGCGGGCGCCTGGAGGCGCTGAAGCTGGCCGGCCCCGCCTGGCAGACCCCGGCTTACGAGCGCGGCCAGGGCAGAGCCATGCTGGAGGCCAGCCAGAGCGGCGGCCTGGAGGGCGTGATGGCCAAGCGCCTGGACAGCGTCTACGAGCTCGGGCGCCGCTCGCCGGCCTGGCTCAAGGTCAAGAACCACGCGCGCCAGGAGTTGGTGATCGCGGGCTGGCTGGAAGGGCAGGGGCGGCGGGCCGGTCTCCCGGGCGCGCTGCTGGTCGGCTACTACGAGGAGGGCGGGAAGTTCGCGTACGCCGGCAAGGTGGGGACCGGGTTCACCGAGAAGATGCTCGACGAGCTGCGCCGGAAGCTGGAGCCCCTGGCCCGTCCGACCTCGCCTTTCGAGCGGGGCGCCAAGCCGCCGACCAAGGCGCACTTCGTCGAGCCCAAGCTGGTCGCCGAGTTCGAGTTCTCGGAGTGGACCAGGGGAGGCCAGCTGCGCGCGCCGGCCTTCAAGGGGCTGCGCACCGACAAGGATGCCCGCGCGGTCGTGCGCGAGCAGGCGCTGGCGGTCTAATGGCGAAGGGCGACGTAGAGGTCGAGGTCGAGGGCCGCCAGCTGAAGTTGACCAACCTCGACAAGGTCCTCTACCCGGTGCCCGGTTTCACCAAGGGCCAGGTCATCGACTACTACACGCGCATCGCGCCGCTGCTGCTGCCGCACCTGAAGGACCGGCCGCTGACGCTGAAGCGGTACCCCAACGGGGTCGACGAGGAGTACTTCTACGAGAAGAACTGCCCCAAGCACCGGCCGCCCTGGGTGGCTACCGCGAAGGTGTGGAGCTGGGGCAACAACCGCGACATGTACTACTGCGTGGTCAACGACCTGGCGACGCTGGTCTGGGTCGCCAACCTGGCCTCGCTCGAGCTGCACACCTCGCTCTCATTGCGGGACAAGATCGAGCAGCCCCGGATGATGGTGTACGACCTCGACCCGGGCCCGCCCGCCAACATCGTCGACTGCTGTCAGGTCGGGGTCTGGCTGCGCGATTACTTCGCCGAGTTCGGGCTGCAGTCGTTTGCCAAGACGTCGGGCTCGAAGGGGCTGCAGCTTTACATCCCGCTCAACACCTCCGTGGACTACGCGCGCACCAAGGGAGTGTCCAAGGGAGTGGCGCACCTCTTCGAGCGCGAGAAGCCGCAGCACGTGGTGTCGCAGCAGCTGAAGACGC
>DATCNF010000106.1:0-2101 GCA_036565325.1 Candidatus Dormiibacterota bacterium
GGGTGGGGGCGAGGCTGGACCCCACACCGTTGCCGGAGGCCGCGCCCGCTCCCGCCGTTTCCGCTCCGGCCGCAGCTACCCCAGCCCCCGCAGTGGACCTCGCCGACGGTTGGCGCCGGGTGCTCGAGCAGCTCAGCGTGCAGGAGCGGGCACCCTTCCTGGCCGCGCGCCTGAACCTCGAGGGCTCATCGCTCATCCTCGCCTTCGCGTACGCGTTCCACCATCAGAAGGCGCTCGAGTGCGCGCCCCGCCTGGAGCCGCTGGTGGCGGCCTGGCTGGGTCCGGGCGTCAAGGTCGACTACCGCCTGCAGGACGGCGGCGGCCCGGTGGCCGGGACCTCGGTGCGACCCACCGCGCCCGAGGAGCACGAGATGGTGCAGCGGGCGGTCCGCCAGCTGGAGGGTCGGGTCACCAAGGTGTCCGTCCCCAAGGTCAAGGAGTCACAGCCGTAGATGCAGAACCCCATGAAGATGCTCAAGCAGGTGCAGCAGATGCAGGCTCGGATCGCCCAGGTCCAGGCCGAGCTGGAGGCCGAGCACGTCGAGGCGGCAGCGGGCGGCGGCGCCGTGAAGGCCGTGGTGACTGGCGCCCAGAAGGTGGTCTCGGTGACCATCGACCCCGAGCTCGCCGGCGACCCGGAGATGCTCCAGGACCTGGTGGTGGCCGCCCTCAACGAAGCCCTCGACAAGTCGCGCGAGGTGGCCGCCCAGCGCATGCAGGCGGTGACCGCGGGCCTGGGACTCCCGCCCGGGCTGATGGGATAGCGGTTGCCCGACCTGCCCCAGGCCGTCGAGGACCTGATCCAGGAGCTCTCGCGCCTGCCCGGAGTGGGGCCCAAGACCGCCCAGCGGCTGGCCTTCCACATCCTCCGCGCCGATCGCCAGCGGGCCGAGGCCCTGGCCCGCGCCATCGGCGATCTCAAGGCGCGGATCGGCTACTGCGAGCGCTGCTTCAACATCGCGGAAGGCCGCCTCTGCGCGATCTGCGAGTCGCCCCGGCGCGCGACCGACGTGATCTGTGTCGTGGAGTCGCCCCTGGATGTGCTGGCGGTCGAGCGCACTGCCGAGTACCAGGGGCTCTACCACGTCCTGCACGGCGTGCTGAGTCCCGTCGACCTGGTGGGACCGGAGGAGATCCACGTGCCCGAGCTGTTGCGCCGGGTCACGGAGGGCGGGGTGGAGGAGGTGATCGTGGCCACCGACGCCGACATCGAGGGCGAGACCACTGCGGTCTACATCTACCGGGCGCTGGTGCCGACCGGCGTCAAGATCACCCGGCCGGCGCACGGGCTGCCGGTGGGCGGAGACCTCGAATACGCCGACGAGCTGACCCTGGCCCGGGCCATGAGCGGGAGGCGGGCCTTCTAGGACGGTCGCCGGCCGGCCGAGCGGCCGTTTCAGCTATGATTCGCGGTCTGCCCAGCGTGGGTATGAAGATCGGGCCGCTCGGGGTTGCGGAAGCTTCCTCGGCGGCAGTACAATCGCGGATGCGCCTCAGCCAAGGTTGGCTTCGTGCGCCCTCGGAGGGTCCTCAGGGGCTCGCTGGACGAGGGTTTGGAGGAGGCGCGATGAGCACCTTGACAACTGAAGAGTGGGAAAGACTCTGAGAGTCTTATGACTCAGGGCTGTTTGGTCTTGGGTCCTTCGTCTTTAGACGGAGAGTTTGATCCTGGCTCAGGGTTAACGCTGGCGGCGCGCCTAACACATGCAAGTCGAGCGAGGGCTCTTCTCCCGCAAGGGAGGGGAGTTCCTAGCGGCGAACGGGTGAGTAACACGTGGGCAATCTGTCGTCTCGTGGGGGATAACACCGGGAAACCGGTGCTAATACCGCATGTCATCTCCGGTCGCATGGCCGGTGAGAAAAGCAGCAATGCGCGAGATGGTGAGCCCGCGGCCTATCAGCTTGTCGGTGGGGTAACGGCCTACCGAGGCTTTGACGGGTAGCTGGTCTGAGAGGACGACCAGCCACACGGGGACTGAGACACGGCCCCGACTCCTACGGGAGGCAGCAGTGAGGAATCTTCCGCAATGGGCGCAAGCCTGACGGAGCGACGCCGCGTGTGGGATGAAGTCTTTCGGGATGTAAACCACTGTCGGAGGGG
>DATCNF010000107.1:0-2246 GCA_036565325.1 Candidatus Dormiibacterota bacterium
GCCTGGCGGTGGAGGGCCATGGCGCCGGCGCCCGGCCCGACGCACTGCTGGCGATGCTGGCGGCGGGCGTCGGCTCCGACCACGAGCCGATCACCGCCGAGGAGGTCCTCACCCGGCTGCGACTGGGCATGTACGTGTACCTGCGTCAAGGGGTCACCCGGCAGGACCTGCCGGCACTGTCCCGGCTCTGGACCGAGTACCGGGTGCCGCTCGACCGGGTCGCGTTCACCACCGACGGCGTCGATCCGGCGCACGCGATCGCCGCCCGCTCCCTCAACTCGGTGGTGGGCAGCGCGATCGCGGCCGGACTGCCGCTGGTGACCGCGGTGCGCTCGGCCACCCTGGTGCCGGCGCGCCGCTTCCGCCTCGACCCCTGGCTCGGCGCGCTGACGCCCTACGCGCTGGCCGACGTCGCCGTCTTCGACGACGAGCGGCTGGAGCGCCCCTGGCGAGTGCTGTGCGAGGGCATGGGTCCGCCCGCCCCTCGCCCCAGCACACTGCCGGCCTGGCTCCAGGACATGGTGCGGGTGGGCGAGCTGGACACCGGCCTGTTCGCCCCAGTAGCCCCCGGCAGCTATCGGGCCATGCAAGTGAGACCCGAGGCGCCGATGGTCACACGCGAGGTGGAGTCGGACGGCCGCGACGCGCTGCTGGCGGTCGCGATCGACCGACTCGGTTCAGGCCGGGCCTTCCGCGGTCTCTACGTGGGCAGCGGGATCGCCGGCGGCGCCGTCGCCTCCACGACGGGCTCAGAGAGCGTCGCGTTGCTGGTGTTGGGGGACGACCCGGCAGACATGCGCCGCGCGGTGGAGAACGTGGTGGCCATGCAAGGCGGCGTGTCGGTGGTCAGCGGCGGCCAGGAGCGGGCGCGCTGGCGGGCAACGCTGGCGGGCCAGCTGAGCACGGCGCCCGCCGCCTCAGTGGCGCGAGACGTGCACGCCGTCAACGCGGCGCTGCGAGCCCTCGGCTGTGCGCTGCCCGACCCCCTGATCGCGATCGACTTCCTGACCTCGCCCGCCATCCCGCACCTGCGCATCTGCGCGTCGGGCTATGTGCGCTTGAAAGACGGGGCCCGACTGGGTCTGGTGCTGGGCTGACTACGTCCCCACCCCCTCCGCCTTTGGCGGAGGGACCTCCCCAGGAACTGGAGAGGTTCGCGCGCGCGTCTAACTAGTGGAGAGGTCGCGCTGCACCGTGGCGATGGCGCTTCGCAGCGTGTCCATCACCTTGCCGAGCTCCTGTTCGCTGATTGGCAGCGGGGGACAGATCCCAATCACGTCGCCGGGCAGCGGGCGCAGGATCACGCCCTCAGAGAGCGCCGCCAGGTACACCCGCCGCGCGACCGTGAGGCTCGCGTCGTAGCTCTCCTTGGTCTCCCGGTTTTTCACCAGCTCGACGCCGCCGATCAGGCCCAGCGAACGCACGTGGCCGACCATCGGCTCCTCCAGCAAACCCTGCAGCCGCTCGGCCAGGCGCACACCCAGCTCCGCCGCCCGCTCCACCAGGTGTTCGCGCTCGATGATGCCGAGGTTGGCGAGGGCCACCGCGCAGGCCACCGGGTGGCCGCTGTAGGTGAAGCCGTGCGAGAAGAGACCCTTCTGCAGCTTGAGGGTGTCATGGACGGCGCGGCTGACCATCACCCCGGACAGCGGGAGGTAGCCGCTGGTCACGCCCTTGGCGAAGATCATGAGGTCGGGCGCAATCCCATAGTGCTGAAGCGCGAACCAGCGCCCGGTGCGCCCGAAGCCGGTGATCACCTCGTCGGCGATGAGCAGCACGCCGTGCCGGTCGCAGACCTTCCTCACCTCGGGGAAGTAGTCGGCCGGGGGCACGATCACGCCCCCGGCGCCCTGCACCGGCTCGGCGACCACCGCCGCCACGGTCTCGGGGCCGGCGTCGACGATGGTCTTCTCCAGCCCGCGCGCATAAGCGATGCCCGGAGCACCGTCGGTGCCCGTGTACCGATAGGGGTCGGGGCAGGGCGCGTGCAGGTAGCCCGGCGCCAGCGGTTCGAAGCCCTTCCAGAACTGCGGCAGCCCGGTGGCGCTGGTGGCGCCGTAGGTCAAGCCGTGGTAGTCGCGCAGGCGGGACACGATCTTGGTGCGCTGGGGTTCCCCGCGCAGGTTCCAGTAGAGGCGGCTGATCTTGTACGCGGTGTCGTTGGCCTCGGCGCCGCCGGAGGCGAAGAAGGTGACCTCGAGGTCGCCGGGCGCCAGCTCGGCCAGCTTGGCGGCGAGGCGCACGCC
>DATCNF010000108.1:0-4176 GCA_036565325.1 Candidatus Dormiibacterota bacterium
CCCGAGAGCTGCTCCCGCTTGGAGCGGAGCACGGAGAGGTTGGTGCCGGTGCCGGAGCCGAACTTGAAGAGCATGCCCTCGGTCTTGGCCAGGTCGAGGATCGACTCCATCGAGTCCTGGACCGAGTTGATGAAGCAGGCCGAGCCCTGCTGGGCCCGGCCGGGCACGCCGAGGTTGAACCAGACCGGGCTGTTGAAGGAGGCGTGCTGGGTGACCAGCAGCCAGCGCAGCTCCTGGGACCAGTTCTCGGCGTCGGCCTCGGTCGCGAAGTAGCCACCCTCCCGGCCCCAGCGGACGAGGGTTTCGACCACGCGGTCGATGAGCTGGCGGATGCTGGTCTCGCGCTCGGCGGTGCCCTGGTTGCCACGGAAGTACTTCTGGGCGACCACGTTGAGCGCCAGCTGCGACCACGAGCTGGGGACTTCGACGTCCTTCTGCTCGAAGATGAGCTGGCCCTTCTCGCCCGTGATGGAGGCGGTGCGGCGCTCCCACTCCACGAGGTCGTAGGCGTGGGTGCCGGGTGGGGTGAAGTAACGCTCGAAGCGGAGGCCCTTGCCGGCCCCTGACTTACGGGCTGACCCTGCTGCTGCGACGTCGGCTACGTTCTTGGCCATGTGCTCCGAGAGCCTCCTTCGGTGGTTTGAGGCCGGGGCTCTGCAATCCGAGTACCGACCCGTTTTCGCTCGTTTGGTCGCCGTGCGATAGAGATGGGAGAGGCCCCAGAGCATGCCCGCCAAATATGCCCCAGGGCCTCGAAACGACTCCCCAGACTATACGAGCCTCTTGGGGCCCTGTCAAGGCCAGAACACAAGATATTCGGCCTCGGCATGGGTGTAAGCCCAAGATGTAGGTGGAATAGCTGTGGATAACTCGAGAGGTCGCATTGGACAAACTGGGGAAAAGGGGCCGGATTTGCACAGGCGCCCGGGGCCGCCGAGGCCGGCGCCGGGCGCATTCTCCGGAGAACGCGGGCATCCGAGGCAGGCCGGGGGCGCGTTGTCCGGACAATGCGGTACGCGAGGGGCTGGCAAGGGCGGACTTCCCGGAGAACGCGGGGCCGGGCCTAGGAGCCCGCGGCGGCGGGCTGGGGCTCGTCTTCCAGGAGCAGGAGATTGGCCTGCGCCCCCCTCCCCGGCCCCGCGGGCCGGACCTCCCCGCCAAGCGGGGAGGAGTCAAGCGGGGAGGACGGCTCTGCCAGGCGTTCGGAGGTCTGGATACGGTGGGTCGAAGCGCGGATGCGCGCCGAGACCAGCTTGCCCTCGTTGTACGCGTTGGTGAGCATGGTCACCGCCCGCTGCAGCCGGTTCTCGAGCACGTCCTCCAGCGATCCCAGCTGGCGCTCGATGTCCATCAGCGCGGCCTGCAGGTTGTCGAGGTCGACCGTGCGCCCGAACTGCAGGTGCATCTGGTAAAGCGCCAGCAGGTAGGGCATGGTCATCGAGTAGCCGACGATGATCACGTGCTGCCGGTGCGCCTCGGCAAAGGCGTGCCGGCAGATCAGGTAGGCCGCGTCGGGCACCGAGGCCAGCGCCCACGGCGTGGTGGTGTTGGGGTCGATGTACTGGGCGACCTCGCGCACGCGCTTTTCGACCTCGCGCTCCGCCTGCTGCACGAGCACCCCGCGCCGCTCGGTCGAGCACTCGGGGTCGGCCAGCTCGGCCAGTGCGGAGCTGGACGGCCACTTGGAGTCGATGGGCATCACCTTGCCCCCCGGCATCCGGATCGCGAACTCGACCACCTTGCCCCGCACGTGGTGGTTGCGCGCCACCATGTCCGGCGGCAGGTGGCGGATCGCCTCCTCCAGGATGTTCTCGCCGGCCACGCCCCGGGTGGAGCTGCCGGCGATCACCGCCTCCAGCTTGCGCAGGCTCTGGCGGGCCTCGTCGTCCACCCGCTCGCGGGCCGCCAGCATGGCGCGCATCGCCTCGAAGGCGGACTGGGTGGCGATCAGCCGCTCGCGGACGTCGGCTGCGGTGGTGTCCTGGCCCTGTCCCGCCGCGGCCAGCTGCGCGCGCAGCCCGGCCAGCTCTCGCGCCTGGCTGTCGGAGCGCCGGCTGACGCCTGCCACCAGCGCGACGGCGGCCGCGACTCCGCCCATGATGAGCACAAGGAGCAGCGCAAACAGAAGTTCGGTGAACGACATGTGGTGGATCCTACTCCGGCGCCGGGTGGCGTGCAAGCCGCGTTAACATGGCGCCGTGCTGGCCCCCGAGATCGATCCCGTCCCCGAGCGGATACCCCTCGAGGAGGTCTTCATGCGCATGGCCGAGGAGCTCGCCAAGCGCTCCACCTGCGCCCGCAACCAGGTCGGGAGCGTGATCACCACAGCCGACCTGACCCAGGTCCTGGGCATCGGCTTCAACGGCAACGCGCGCGGCCTGCCCAACCGCTGCGACGGCACCGAGCCGGGCCGCTGCGGCTGCATCCACTCGGAGGCCAACGCCCTCATCAAGGCCGGCGCGCAGACGCCCGACAAGGTCATGTTCGTGACCTGCTCGCCCTGCGTCATGTGCGCCAAGATGGTCATCAACTCCAACGTCGCCCGCGTCTATTACCGCCAGGCCTATCGCGACCCGGCGGGGGTCGAGGTGCTGCGCCGGGGTGGGGTGGAGGCGCTCCAGTACGACCGCTGGCGCGACCTCTGGCGCAGCTAGCGAAGCGGCTCGGGGATCACCTCGAAGCCCGACTCCGTGCGCACGACCCGGGGTAGGATCGCCGGCCCCTCCCGGCGCCGCCGCAGCTTGCGCACCAGGCCGGCGGCGTCCCGCTCGTCCGCGATCGAGGCCAGGATCTCGCGGGTGGCGAAGACCATCTCCAGCGAGCGCAGCGCCTCTCGCGGGCGCACCCACAGCCAGTCGGCCACCTCGCCCGCCTGAGGGTGCTCGACCTGGCCCGCCGGCAGCCGGCAGACGTAGAAGCGGGCATCGAAGCGCCGGCGCAGCGGCTCGGGGGTGATCCAGCGCGTCAGGAAGGCCAACCGGTCGAGCGCCGGCCGCAGCTCCAGCCGGGTCAGCGCCGCCGGCCAGGAAGCGCCGCCCTCCAGCCGCTCGCGCAGCTCCAGGCAGTCGCGGTTGCGCGCGAAGCCGCCCTTCGGCCGGCGCGCCATCAGCACTCCCAGCTCTTCGAACAGCTCGCGCACCGCCGCGGCCCGTGAGAAGTCGGCCTCGTCCCGGTCCTCCGCCTGCACGCTGCCGCCGGGGAACACGTACGCGTTGGGCGCGAACTCGGCGCCCCCCGGCCGCCGCATCATCAGCACCTCGAAGGGCGCCCGTCCCCGCAGGACGATCACGGAGGCCGAGGGGCGCGGCTCGACAGGCGGGCCGTCGTGGAGCATCCCGGCAAGTCCGGGCGGGATCGATATGGCCCGAGTGTAGTTAGCTTCCAAACGTGGACCTCGGGATCGCAGGCAAGGTCGCGCTGGTCACCGGCGCCACCCGCGGCATCGGGCTGGCGATCGCCCGTGCCCTGGCCGCGGAGGGCGCCCGGGTCGCCGTGGCCGCCCGCACCCACGCCGACGTCGAGAGGGTCGGCGGGGAGCTCGGCGAGGCCGGCATCGCAGCCGACCTCACCACCGAGGCGGGCTGCGCCCAGGCGGTCGCCGAGACCCGCGACCGCCTGGGGCCGATCGCCATCCTGGTCAACAACCTGGGCCTCCGGGCCGGCTCCAGCTGGGACGACACCGGTGCCGCCGAGCTGGAGCAGGCCATGGCCGGCAACCTGATCCCCGCGGCGCGCCTCAGCAAGGCCGTGCTGCCCGAGATGCAACGAGCGCGCTGGGGCCGGATCGTGGTCGTGTCCTCTCTGTTCGGCCGGGAGGCGGGCGGGGCGCCGGCCTACAACGCCGCCAAAGCGGCCGAGAACAGCCTGGTGACGTCGCTTGGCCGGGCGGTGGCGGCGCGCGGCGTCACCGTGAACGCGGTCGCCCCGGGCTCCATCCTCTTCGAGGGCGGCTCCTGGTGGCGGCGCCGCCAAGACGATCCCACGGCCATCGAACAGTTCGTCAACCGCGAGCTGCCCCTGGGCCGCTTCGGGACCCCGGAGGAGGTGGCGGCGGTGGTGGCCTTCCTCTGCTCGGCGCGGGCTGCGCTCATCAACGCCGCCGTGGTCGCGGTCGACGGCGGCCAGGCACGGTCCATCATTTAGTGGTGACGCCGCCCTTCAGCACCCGGCCGGAGC
>DATCNF010000109.1:0-16643 GCA_036565325.1 Candidatus Dormiibacterota bacterium
TGGCCGCGCCGCAGGCAGGCAGGTTCATCTACGTGACGGTCAGCGTTGCCTTCATGCCGGCGTCCGCGTGGCCTGGCTGGCTGCAGAACACGTTGTAGGTGCCCGCGCTGAGGGTGACCGTGAGGAGGCCCGTGTTGCCGGGCTGCACCAGCTCGCTGCGTGCGATCTGCTTGCCGCTGGAGTCGGTGATCGTCATGTCGTGCGACGACTTGCCCTCGTTGACCAGGTAGAACTCCCGGCCGCCGGCCTGGGCCTGGATGTCGGTGGGCGTGAAGCTGAAGTCAGCGAGCACGATCTTGATCGAGCCCGCCGGCTGCGACGAACCCCCACAGCCGGTGGCCGTCAGCACGGCGGAAAGGGCAAGCACCGTCAGCAGAGCCGATATCGTTTTCATTCCTGTGCTTGATACATCCGCTGGTTTCGCCGCGCAAGCGGTGGCTGCGACCGAGGATCTCACCACGCCGGTGGCGGTGGTCGACGAAACCATCCTGGAGCGCAACCTGGCGTGGATGGCCGCCTTCGCCGCCCAGGCCGGCGTGAAGCTGCGTCCCCACGCCAAGACCCACAAGTCGCCCTTCATCGCGCAGCGCCAGATCGCCCATGGCGCCGTGGGTCTCACGGCTGCCACCCTGCGCGAGGCCGAGGTCTTCGCCGACGCGGGAGTGCGAGACCTCTTCATCGCCCACCCGCCGGTCGGCGCCGCCAAGCGCCGGCGCCTGGCCGCGCTGGCCGAGCGCGGGATCCGGCTGGCGGTGGCGCTCGACGATGCCGGCCTGGCCGACGGCCTCCCGGCCGGGGTGGAGGTGATGTGGGAGGTCGACACGGGCCTGCACCGGGTGGGAACCGCCCCCGGCGAGGCCACGGCGCGGGCCGCCCAGAAGCTGCCCCGGGGCCGGCTGCGTGGCCTGTTCACGCACGCCGGACAGTCCTACGCCATCGAGCGTGCCGTGGCGGCGCGCCAGGAATGGCAGGGGCTGGCCGAGAGCGCCGAGCTGCTGCGCCGGGCCGGCGTCGAAGTCCGGGAATTGAGCGTCGGCTCCTCGCCCACCGCCGCCTGGGCGCCGGAGGCGGCGGCCGGCGGGATCACCGAGATGCGGCCTGGCACCTACGTCTTCTCCGATGCCAACCAGGTCGCCCTGGGCGCCCAGGCGCTGGAGGATTGCGCCTTCGGGGTGGTGGCGACCGTGGTCTCCACTCCCGAGCGCGGGCGGCGGGTGCTGGACTGCGGCACCAAGTCGATCTCGGGCGACTTCCACGTCAAGGCGCTGGAGGGGTGGGGCACCGTGCTCGGCCACCCCGGCCTGGTCATCGACCGCCTGAACGAGGAGCACGCGGTGGTGCTGGGGGAGGCCGACCTCAAGGTCGGCGACCGCGTGGTGGTGATCCCCTCGCACGCCTGCACGACCGCCAACCTGCATCCCGGGCTGCTCTTCATCGGCGCCGGCGAGCCCCGCTGGGAGCCGGTGTCAGCGAGGGGCTGGGACCAGGACTAGACCGTCGCCGCCGCCTTGGGTTCGGGCTGGGGCTTGTGCGGCTTCCGGACCGGATGCTCCTCGGGCACGTGCTCTGAGATGTAGTGGCAGATCTTGGTGATGACGATGTCCTGTGCCATCAGGTGGTGCTGGAGACGCGCGCACTCGTGGAGGATGGCCTCGGCGTCCAGGTACGTCTGCTGGGCCCTCCCGTCGCCCGACTTTCCCAGGACGTCCTGGCCGACCATGATCACGAACATGAAGACCAGCTGGGTCAGGCTGGACAGGAAGAGCATGAAGGCGAACGGGTAGGGATCGAACTTCAGGATGCCGCCGACCGAGAGCGCCATCCAGCCGAACTGGAAGATGGCCGCGGCGTAGAAGGCCCACATGGTGCCGGCGGCGCGCGTGAGGGTGGCCGCGATGTGTCCATTGCGGCCGATGTGCTGATCCTCCACCCGTGGCGGTTCGGCGCCTTTGCGGAGCTCGATCCACGGATGCGGGCTGTGCTCGACCAGGTTGATGCCCTCGTTGAGCACCTGGTCCTGCTTGAGCAGGTGCTGATGGAGCTGGTCGACCTCGTGGAGGATGGCCTCCGCGTCGACATAGGTCTGCATGGCGCGCTTGTCGGCGGCGCGGCCCAGGACCTGCTGGCCGAGCAAGATCACGAAGACCAGCAGCAGCTGCACGACATTGCCCATGAAGAGCAGGAAGGCGAACGGGTAGGGATCCGCTGCGTGCAGCGGGCCCCAGCTGCCGAGCGCGATCCAGGTCAGCGTGAAAAGGACCGTGAAGTACACGACCCACATGGTGCTGACCTTCTCGGTGATCCAGGCCGCGATCCGTTCGTTGGGCCCGAACTCGTCGGCCGTCTTCGGGGGCCCGGTGGCCTTCCGTCTCGAGACGTGGGGATGGGGTATGTGAGTGAAAAGCGACATCGCGCGCAGAGAATAGCGCGGCCCACGCGGATTCAGGCCGGGTAGCGGTCCTTGCCTAGCCGGCGCTGACGGGCAGGTCGGGATCCACGAGGTGGATCCAGGTCAGCCCCTGGGGTAGCGGGAAGTCCTTCCCGTCGGCGCCCAGGATGCGCAGCGGCTGGTCGGGCTGGGAGAGGTCCCAGGTGGCGTCGAACTTCTGGCCGCGGGTGTACACCTCCGACTTGCCCTGGCCCTGGAGGTCGAAGTCGATCCCCTCCTCGCCGCGCACGTCCTCCGTGTAGCCGGCGCCGTGGTGCGCGACCCGCACCAGCACCACGTTGGTGATCCGCACGGGCTGGTTGCCGTTGGCGGCGTCGGTCTCGCCGGCGTAGGCGTAGGTCTTGCCGCCGGCGTCGTAGGTGTAGGCGACGTGCTGGGCGAAGGTCTGGTCGAACGCGAACCTGGTCACCGGGGTGCCGGCCGCCGCCGGCTCGCCCGGGGTCGGGCGGGTGTAGGTGATCCGGGCCCCGACCTTCTGCACTCCCTGCGCCATCTGGTCCGGCGTGGTGAAGAGGTTGTGCGGGGCGACCCGCGAGCCGTCGCGCTGAAAGTACTTGCCGCCGTCTGAGCCTTCGGTCAGGTTGGGGACCTTGTTGTCCCAGATCTTGCCCAGCACGTAGTCGCTGGCGCCCGAGTAGAAGAGCACGCCGTGGTAGGACTGGACCAGCCGCAGCGCCACCAGCCGCGCGCTGCGGTCGGGACCGACCTTCTGGCTGCCCTTGGGGTCGAAGAAGACCACTGTGAAGCGGGTGATCCCGCCCTCGGTCAGGTACTCGAAGACGAGGTCCGCGTTCTGGAGCCCGGAGTGCGGGTGGGAGTCGGGCGAGTTCTCGACCTGGAGCATCGCCGGCGCCGGCCACGTGGGGGTGGGTGTGGGTGTCGGCGGGGCGGCGGCCGCGTGCTTGGCCGGGGCCTGGTTGCCGCAGGCCACGATCGAGATCGCCAGGGCCGCGACCAACGATCGGCGGGAGTTCATCTACTCCCAAAATACCGATCAGGACTCGGGCAGCACCACGTCCGTCATGCGCCAGCAGTACCAGGCCGCGATCGAGCGCCAGGGCCGGTAGACCTCGCCCAGCCGCTCCAGCTCCTTCGGTTTCGGCCACTCCGGCAGGCGGTGCATGACCGCGTAGCCGCGCCGCACCGCGAGGTCGTCGACGGGCCAGACGTCCGGCCTGCGGAGCTGGAAGATCAGAAACATCTCCGCTGTCCAACGCCCGATCCCGCGCACGCTGGAGAGTCGGGCCACGATCTCGTCATCGCCCAGCTCCTCGATTCCGTCGAGGGGCACCGTCCCGTCCGCCACCTTGGCCGAGAGGTCGAGTAGGGAGGCGGTCTTGGCCGCCGAAAGGCCCGCCGCCCGCAGTTCGGGCGGGGGCGTCGCCAGCACAGCCTCGGCGGTCAGCTCCGGCCCGACCGCGTGCAGGAACCGGCCGTAGATGGCGGCCGCCGCCTTGCCCGCCAACTGCTGGAAGACGATCGAGCGGCAGAGGGCGGCGAAGTAGGTGTCCTGCGGTGGCCTGATGTTGAGCGGCCCGACGACTGCGATCACGCGGCCCAGGTCGGGGTCGCGCGCGGCCAGCTCCTCGACGGCGCCGGCGTGCTCGTTCAGGCGATCCGCTTCCAGCGTCCGACGTCCCAGGTCCAGAGCCGGTTCACGAAGGCGTGATCGTAGATCTCGACGCTCATCGCCAGCAGGCCGCGGTCCCCCCAGACTGGCGGCAGCACGGTGTTGGGCTTACCGCCGGCCGGCGTCTCCGCCCAACCGGTCCCATCCCAGGACCAGGTCGAGCAAGGCGGCGCGCCGTCGGTGACCCCGCCCACCAGCACCAGCTTCCGGTTTGCCGCGTCCAGGGCGAGGCCGCCCTGGGAGCGGGCCGGCGGCCGGGTCGCCGTCGCCACCTGCCGCCAGCCGCCGGCGTCGAAGAGCCAGGTGTCGTCCAGCCGCCGGCGGTCGCGCAGCCCGCCGAAGAGCAGGACGGTACGGCTGAGGGGGTCGAAGGCCAGCGCCGGGTTGGCGCGGGCGAGGCCGGCGGGCACCGGAACCTGGCGCCAGTCGTGGCCGTCCCAGGTCCAGGCCTGGAACTCGAGGTCGTGCTGGCCCACCATCACCGCCAACCCGAGGGCGGGGCTGAAAGTTGCGACCGGCCCCGTGAGCACCGGCTGGTGAACGGGTTGGGCGCGGGCCCAGGCGCGGCCGTCCCAGGTCCAGGTGTCGCCGGCCGGGCCAAAGCCGACCTGGGAGCCGTCGTTGGTCTCGCCGCCACTGAGCACGATCACCTGGCGGAGTGTGTCGTAGGCGATGGCCGCGCCCGTGCGCGGGCTCGGTCCCACATGCGCGGCCGACGCCCAATGCGAGCCGTTCCAGGTCCAGGTGTCGCCCAGCAGCCGGGTGGTCGAGCGGCCGCCGAACAGCACCAGCTGGTGGCGGGCGAAGTCCCAGGCCAGCGCGGTGTCGGCCCGCCCCGGTGGCGACCCGGCGGCGGCCGGGCCGGCGGCCACGCCACAGGTGGGGTCGGACTCGAAGGCCAGGATCGGGGAGGGGCTGGGCGTGGGGGAGGGCAGCAGCCTGGGCAGGGTGGGTGCCGATTTGGGCGCGCAGGCGGCCAGGATGACGATCGCCGCCAGCACCACCGGCCGTCTCACGCCACGGGCAGCCTAGCCGCTCAGGCGCTGGCGGGCGGTCTCCCGGTGGCCGGTGGCGGGCACGTGCGCGGCGGCCTTGGCCAGGCCGAAGCGCGGCATGTTTGCGTAGACGCTCTCCGACTTGCCGGCGGCGATCACGAAGGTCTCGTGGTAGATGCCCACACTCCCGCTCTTCGCCGCCTTGCGATTGAAGTTCCGCCAGGCTGGGAGGTGGGCGTGATCCTTCCCGCGCGCGTAAGCCTCGAGGTGCTCGAACGACCGCCAGTACTGCACCAGTGCGGGCGCCCGGTTGCCGAAGGACACGAAGTACTCGGTGCCCAGGAACCCGAGCGACCTCAAGCGCTGGGTGGGCGAGTCGATCGGCTACTTCTGGTCGTTCCCGCGGGCCCAGCTCTACGTCGAGCCGGCCCGCCTGGCGGAGAAGGGGCTGGTCGACGAGACCCGGGAGCTCACGGGGCGCCGGCGCCGCGTCTACCGAATCACCGAGGCTGGCCGGCAAGCCCTGCGCGAGTGGCTGCGAGAGGGCAGCCCCGGGGGCCGGCGAAACGCGCGACCGGCCTCCTGAAGCTCTACTTCTCGACCGTCAGCAGTCCGCGGGAGATCGTGGAGCTGGCGCGCAAAGAGGCGGCGCACCATGCTCAGCGGCTGGCCGAGTACGAGGCGATCCGCCCGCACCTGGAGAAGCAGCCGCGCGGCGCTTTCGCCCTGGCCACGCTGCGCGTGGGCGAGATGGTGGAACGAGGCATGGTCGAGTTCTGGAACGACATCGTCCAGGACCCGCCCCAGCTCGAGTCGGGTTAGGCGAACTCCTCCAGGAAGGTGTCGAAGTCCGCCCTGCTCATCCGCAGGTCCTGCTCGCCGAGGTCCCGCAGCGCGCGCTCGGCCGGTAGGTGCTCGGTGGTCGCGAAGTCGGGCATCGACTCGTCGATGTAGAGCAGGCCGGTCACCAGCTGGCCACGCCCGCGGGACTCTTCCACCATCTGGATGGCGGCGATGCGATCGGTGGGGTCGTAGTCCTCGCCCAGCTTCTTGAGCAGCAGGTGCGACCCGTCGTGCATCTCGACCGACACCGTGGTGCCGGGCTCGTAGTCGATGGCGATCTCCTCGAAGTAGGGAATGAAGGAGACGTCGTGGATCTCCTCGTCGTGCTCCTTGACCCAGCTGTAGCTCTTGGTCGAGCCGTCGTGGTCGTTGAAGGTGACGCAGGGTGACACGACGTCCAGCAGCGCCATGCCGCGGTGCGCGATCGCGGCCTTGATCAGCGGCACCAGCTGCTTGCCGTCGCCGCTGAAGGAGCGGGCCACGAACGAGCAGCCCAGCGTCAGCGCGACCGCGCAGGGGTCGATCGGCTGGAAGGTGTTGACGGCGCCCTTCTTCTGGACCGAGCCCACGTCGGCGGTGGCCGAGAACTGCCCCTTGGTGAGGCCGTAGGTGCCGTTGTCCTCGATGATGTAGGTGCAGTCCACGTTGCGGCGGACCATGTGCATGAACTGGCCGAGGCCGATGGACACGGTGTCGCCATCGCCCGAGACGCCGAGCATGATCAGGCGGCGGTCGGCCAGCTGGGCGCCCGTCGTCAAGGCCGGCATCCGGCCGTGGACGCCATTGAACCCATGCGCCTGCTCGACGAAATAGGCGGGGGTCTTGGACGAGCAGCCGATGCCGCTCATCTTGGCCAGGCGGTGGGGCTCGACGCCAAGCTCGTACAGGGCCTTGATCAGGTGGTTGGTGATCGAGTTGTGGCCGCAGCCGGCGCAGAGCGTGGTGGCGGCGCCCTTATAGGCGTCGCGCCCGAGTTGGATGTGGTTCAGGGTCGCGGCCATCAGGCGGGCACAGCCTCCAGTTCCATGAGCGGTCGGGTGATGGCCTCGGCGGGGATCGGCTGGCCGTCGTAGTAGCGGATCGAGCGCAGCCGGCCCACCTGGTCGGGCGGCAGCTCCAGCCGGATCAGGTCGTAGACCTGGCCGTCGCGGTTCTGCTCCACCACGTATACGCGCTCGTGGCGGGCCACGAAGCCAGCCACGGCCTTCGACATCGGCAGCGCGCGCAGACGCAGGTAGTCGGTGCGCAGGCCGGTCTCGGTGAGCAGCGCGCGGGCTTCGGCCACGGCCGCGTCGGTGGAGCCGAAGGCGATGATCCCGACCTCGGACCCGGGCTCGTCGGCCACCGGCTGGGGCAGCGCGGCGCGCGCCCCCTCCAGCTTGCGAGCCAGGCGGTCCACGTTGCGGGCGTAGGTCTCGGCGCTCTCCGTGTAGCGCGCGTTCTCGTCGTGCCCCGATCCGCGGGTGAAGTAGCCCGCCAGCGGGTGGTCGGTGTTGGGCAGCGTGCGCCAGGGGATCCCGTCCCCGTCGACGTCGCGGTAGCGGCCCCAGTCGCCCTTCAGCTCCTCGATACGCTCGGCGGTCAGGACCTTGCCGCGGTCGAAGCCCGCCTCCGGGTAGGCGAACTTGCGCGTCATCCAGAGGTTCATCCCGAGATCGAGGTCGGAAAGGACGAAGACGGGGGTCTGGAAGCGGTCGGCGAGATCGAAGGCGCTGCGGCCGAACTCGTAGCACTCCTCGACGTTGCCCGGCAGCAGCACGAGGTGGCGGGTGTCGCCGTGCGACAGCGAGTAGGCGAAGCTGACGTCACCCTGCATGGTGCGGGTGGGCAGGCCCGTCGAGGGGCCGACCCGCTGGATGTCCCAGATCACGACCGGGATCTCGGCGTAGTAGGCGAGGCCGCTGAACTCCGCCATCAGCGAGATGCCGGGCCCGGAGGTCGAGGTCATGGCGCGGGCCCCCGCCCAGCCGGCGCCGATGGCCATGCCCAGCGCCGCCAGCTCGTCCTCCGCCTGCACCACCGAGATCAGGTGCTCGCCGGTCTTGGGATCGACCCGGAAGCGGTCGGTGTAGGCGATCAGGTTCTCGCAGAGGCTCGAGCTGGGGGTGATCGGGTACCAGGCGGCGACCGTGACGCCGCCCATCAGCGCGCCCAGGGCGCCGGCCTGGTTGCCCTCGACCAGGACCAGGTCGTCGACCTTGCCCGTCATCGGCTCCAGCCGGAACCCGCAGGGCTTGTCCTTGAAGTTCTGCTCCCAGTACTCGTAGCCGACGTTGACGGCGTCGATGTTGACTTTCCAGGCCTTGGGCTTGGTCTGGAACACCCGCTGCACGCCATGCTCGAGCCGGTCCTTCGGGATCCCCAGCAGGCCCGCCACGACGCCGACGTAGAGCATGTTGGTCAGCTGCTTGCGCAGGGTGTCGCTCTCGATCCGGGTCTTGGCCAGCTTGGAGAAGGGCACCGGGTAGTAGGTGAGGTCGTCCCGGGCCTCGGCCTTGGAGTAGACCTCCTCGTGGACCACGGCGCCGCCCGGGCGCACCGTTTTGAGGTCGTTGGCCCAGGTCGCGGGGTTGAGCGCCACCAGCACGTCGGGGTCGCCCTTGCGCGCCATGTACCCCTCAGGCGTGATCCGCAGCTGGTACCAGGTGGGCAGGCCCTCGATGTTGCTGGGGAACACGTTCTTCGGCGCCACCGGGATGCCCATGGAGAAGATGGCGCGGGTCAGCACCATGTTGGCGGACTGGCTGCCGGATCCGTTGACGGTGGCGGCCTGGAAGGTGAGCTCGTTGACCTTCAAGTTCGACATAAAGCCCTGAAATCGGGGCACTAATCCTACCCGTTCGGAACTGAGACCCTATTGGGGAGCCGCGAGCTGCGGCCGCCTCCGCCGTTCCTTTAGATTCAGCGCTCGATGAAGGTCCTCGTCGTCCGTGAGAGCGCGCCCGGAGAGCGGCGCGTAGCCGCCACGCCGGAGACCGTGGGCAAGCTGGTCGCGGCCGGGCTCGAGGTCTCGATCGAGGCCGGCGCCGGGGCCGAGGCCAGCTTTGCCGACGCCGCCTACCGGGAGGCCGGTGCCACCCTGGTCAAGGAGCACGCCAAGGCGCTGGCGGCGGCGGACGTGGTCCTGCGCGTGCAGCCGCCTTCCGACGCCGACGTCAAGGCCATGCGTAAGGGCGCGGTCTCCGTGGGCTTCCTGCAGCCGGCCGCCAACGCGGCCGCCGTCAAAGCCCTGGCCGCTCACGGCGTGACGGCCTTCTCACTGGAGATGGTGCCCCGCATCTCCCGCGCCCAGTCGATGGACGCGCTCTCCTCCCAGGCTTCGCTGGCCGGCTACAAGGCGGTCGTGATGGCCGCCATGCGGCTCGGCAAGTACTTCCCGATGCTGATGAGCGCCGCCGGCACCATCGCGCCCGCACGCGTCCTCGTCCTGGGTGCCGGCGTCGCCGGCCTGCAGGCGATCGCGACCGCGCGCCGGCTGGGCGCGGTGGTCGAGGCCTACGACGTGCGGCCCGCCGTGCGCGAGGAGGTGAAGTCCCTGGGCGCCACCTTCCTGGAGCTGGAGCTGGAGGCGCAGGAGGGCCAGGGGGGCTACGCGCGGGAGCAGTCGGACGAGTTCCTGCGCAAGCAGCGCGAGCTCTTGACCGACCGGGTCGCGGCCGCCGACGTCGTCATCACCACGGCGGCCATCCCCGGCCGCAAGGCGCCGGTACTGGTCACCGCCGAGATGGTCAAGGGGATGCGCCCGGGCTCGGTGATCGTCGACCTCGCCGCCGAGAGCGGAGGCAACGTGGAGGGCACCAAGGTGGGCGAGGTGGTCGAGACCGGCGGCGTGAGCATCGACGGCACCCGCAACGTCCCCAGCACCATCCCCGTGCACGCCAGCCAGCTGTACGCGCGCAACGTCGCCAACCTGCTGATGCTGATGGTCAAGGACGGGGCGCTCAACCTCAACCTGGAAGACGAGGTCATCAAGGGCGCGATGGTCACGCACGGCGGCGAGGTCGTGAACGAGAACGCCAGGAAGATGATGGAGGCGAAGCCCGCGTGACGACGGAGCTGCTGACGCTGATCACCTACTTCGTGCTGGCGATCTTCGTCGGCATCGAGGTCATTTCCAAGGTGCCGACCATCCTGCACACGCCCCTGATGTCGGGCACCAACGCCATCCACGGGATCATCCTGGTGGGCGCGCTGATCATCGCCGGCGACGCGCACACCGTGACCGGCTACGTGCTCGGTTTCGTCGCCGTCGTGCTCGCCACCACCAACGTCGTGGGCGGCTTCGTGGTCACCGACCGCATGCTGGAGATGTTCCGGGGCCGGCAGCGCCCGGCCGCGACGGACGACACCAAGTGAACTCACTGCTGCTCCAGGCGCTCTACCTGGTGGCGGCCGCGCTCTTCATCCTGGGCATGAAGGGATTGAGCTCGCCCAAGGGCGCGCGGCGCGGGAACTGGATTTCGGCCGTGGGGATGGTGATCGCGCTCCTGGCGACGGTCGTCGACCTCATCCTGAAGCACAAGTTCGATCAGCCCGGAGCGATTCTGGCGGTGATCGGCGTGGTCATCGGCGGCGTGGTCGGGACCGTCGGCGCGCGCCGGGTGCACATGACCGCGATCCCGCAGATGGTCGCCCTCTTCAACGGCGTCGGCGGCGGCGCCGCGGCGCTGGTCGCGGTTTACGAGCTCTCCTTCATCCTGGGCTCGCATCCCGCGGTCGCCGCCTCCTTCCCGTCGGTCTTCTCGATCGTGGTCGGCGGAGTCTCGTTCGCGGGCTCGATGCTGGCCTTCGCCAAGCTGCAGGAGCTGATGACGGGGACCCCGATCACCTACCCGGGCCAGCAGGTGGTCAACGGCCTGCTCGCCCTCGCCATCGTGGCCCTCGCGGTCTACCTGATCGGGTTCACCGACAGCCCGCTCGCCTTCGGCGCGCTCCTGGTGCTGGCGCTGGCTCTGGGCATCGCCTTCGTGCTCCCCATCGGCGGCGCCGACATGCCCGTGGTGATCTCGCTGCTCAACGCTTTCACGGGCCTCGCGGTGGCCGCTTCCGGCTTCATCCTCGACAACTTCGCGCTGATCGTGGCGGGCACGCTGGTGGGGGCGTCGGGCACCCTGCTCACGCTCTTGATGTCGCAAGCCATGGGCCGCTCGATCGCCAACGTGCTCTTCGCCGCCGTCGGCTCACCGGTCGCCGGCGTGGGCGCCGCGGCGGGGGCGGACGCTCGGTCTGTGCGCACCGGGCAGGCCGACGACATCGGCACCATGCTGGCCTACTCGCGGCGCGTCATCATCGTGCCCGGCTACGGCCTCGCGGTCGCGCAGGCGCAGCACGTGGTGCGCGAGCTCGCCGACCTGCTGGAGAAGAAGGGCGTGTTGGTCGACTATGCGATCCACCCCGTGGCCGGCCGCATGCCCGGGCACATGAACGTGCTCTTGGCGGAGGCCAACGTGCCCTATGAATCGCTCAAGGAGATGGATGCCATCAACGACGAGTTCAAGAGCACCGACGTGGTGCTGGTGGTGGGCGCCAACGACGTCGTCAATCCGGCCGCGCGCAACACGCCCGGCAGCCCGATCTACGGGATGCCGATCCTCAACGTCGACGAGGCGCACAACATCGTCTTCCTCAAGCGCTCCATGCGCCCGGGCTTCGCGGGCATCGACAACGAGCTGCTGTACGACCCCAAGACGATCATGCTCTTCGGCGACGCCAAGGACTCGCTGGCCAAGCTGGTGGCGGCCGTCAAAGCGGCGTAAGCCGACTTGCCGCGCGCAAGGTGCCTATCGAGCCCGTCGGAAGGGCTGGACCTGCGCAGAAGGAGCGTATCGAGCGCCCCGCCCCCGGCGAGCGCGATCAGACGAGCGCGGCGGGGAAGGTCCCGAACAGCCTGACCTCGGCCGCCACGGACTCCAGCTCGGCCAGCGCCGCTTCGGCAGCGCCGGCGTCGCCCACCTCGAAGTCGAGATAGAAGCGGTATTGGAAGGGCCGGCCGGCGATCGGTCGCGAGTCCAGCCGCGCGAGGTTGACGCCGCGCTGTGAGAAGCACTGCAGCGCTTCCACCAGCGATCCCGGCTTGTGAGCGGTGACCATGGCCAGCGAGGACCGGCAGCCGCCCGCGCATTCGGCCGGCCGCGCCGGCAGGCCGCGGTCGACCACCAGGAAGCGGGTGCGGTTGGAGAGGTCGTCCTGGATGCCCTCGGCCAGCACCTCGAGGTCGTAGCGGCGCGCCGCCGCGGCCGAGGCGATCGCGGCGAGGCCGGGGGTCGGGTTCTCGGCCAGCCAGCGCGCGGCGCCGGCCGTGTCCTGCGCGGTCGCCTCCTCGATGCCGCGGGCGTGCAGCCAGTTGCGGCACTGCGCCAGCGCCTGGGGGTGCGACATCGCGCGGGTGATGGGCGCGTCCCGGCGGCCGACCAGGCAGTGGATCACCGGGTGCACGTGCTCCCGCGTCACCCGCAATCCGCTGAATTCCCAGAGATAGTCGTTGACCTCCTGCACGATGCCGCCCAGCGAGTTCTCCACCGGCAGCACGCAAGCGTCGACCGCCGACCCGGCGAGCGCTTCGAAGGCCAGCCTGAAGGACGCCAGCCCGACCGTCTCCACGCCCGGGAAGAGGAGCAGCGCGGCCTCCTCCGAGTAAGCGCCAGGCTCGCCCTGGAAACCGACGCGGACTAGTTCTTCTCCGCGGGCTCCAGCCAGGGCATCATCGAGCGCAGGTTCTCGCCCACGGTCTCGATCTGGTGCTCCGCGTTCTGCTTGCGCAGCTCCAGGAAGCGCGCCCGCCCGCCGCTGTTGTTCTCGTCGATCCACTTCTCGGCGAAGGTGCCGTCCTGGATCTCCTTCAGCACCGCGCGCATGTTCTGGCGCACGTGCTCGTCGATGATGCGCGGGCCGGACACGTAATCGCCGTACTCGGCGGTGTCGGAAACGCTGTAGCGCATGAACGCCAGCCCCCCGCGGTACATGAGGTCGACGATCAGCTTCATCTCGTGCAGGACCTCGAAGTACGCCAGCTCGGGCTGGTAGCCGGCCTCGACCAGCGTCTCGAACCCGGTCTGGATGAGCTTCGAGACCCCGCCGCAGAGCACCGCCTGCTCGCCGAAGAGGTCGGTCTCGGTCTCCTCCTTGAAGGTGGTTTCGAGGATGCCCGCGCGTCCGGCGCCGATCCCGCGCGCATAGGCCAGCGTGCGTTCCTGCGCCCGCCCCGTCGCGTCCTGCTGGATCGCCACCAGCGCCGGGGTGCCGTTGCCTTCGGCGTACGTGGAGCGGACCAGGTGGCCGGGCCCCTTGGGCGCCACCATCGTCACGTCAATCTCCTTCGGCGGCTGCACGGTGCCGAAGTGGATGGCGAAGCCGTGCGCGAACATCAGCATCATGCCCGGCCGCAGGTTGGGCTCGATGGCCTCGCGGTAGAGCTTCTGCTGGCCGACGTCGGGGGTCAGCACCATCACCACGTCGGCGTCGCGCACGGCGTCGGCGACCGCCATCACCTTGAGGCCCGCTTTCTCAGCTTTGGCCCAGGACTTGGAGCCCGGGTAGAGGCCGACGCGCACGTCCTCGCCGGACTCCTTGAGGTTCAGCGCATGGGCGTGGCCCTGGCTGCCGTAGCCGAGCACGGCAACCTTCTCGCCGAGGCGCGGCGGGCAGTCGGCGTCGTAATGCATCTTCATCGGGACGAGCTCCTTCGCATGGCGACCGGCCCGGAACGGGCCAGCTCTGAGAGCCCAAAGGATCGCAGCAGCGCCAGGAAGCCCTCCACCCGGTCGGGCGCCGCCGAGAGCTCGACGACCACGTCGTCGCCGGTCGCGTCGATGACCTGGCCGCCGTACTTGGAGATCCGGGCCACGAAACCCTCGCGGGCGTGGGCGGGGACGTCGACCCGGGCCACGATCAGCTCGCGGCTGATGATCGGGTCGTCGGTGATGTCGTTGACCTCGATCACTTCGACCAGCTTGTCCATCTGCTTGGCGACCTGGTCGACCTCGGCATGACCGGCGTCGACCGTGACCGTCATCCGAGACTTGCCGGCGGACACCGGGCCGACGGTGAGCGACTGAATGTTGAAGCCCCGCCGCCGCACCTGGCTGGCGACTCGCTCCAGGACCCCGGGGTGATCCTCAACCACCATGCTCAAAACCCGGACCCGGCCGTTGACCACCGGCGCCGCGGTGTCAGATGTCATAGGGCTCCTCCTGGAAGTGGTCCAGGCCCTTGCCCAGCGGTACGATCGGGTAAACGTTGGCCTCGGGGTCGATCCGGAAGTCGATCAGGAACGGCCCCGGCGTCTGCTCGGCGGCGTCGAAGGCGGCCGCGATGTCCTCAGCCCGCTCGACGCGCGCGCTCTGCCACCCGTAAGCCTCGGACAGCTTCAGGAAGTCGGGCATCACGGTGAGGTCGGACTGGGAGCGGACGCCCCCGTAGAAGTCGTCCTGGAACTGGCGGACCATGCCCAGCGAGAAGTTGTTGAGGAGGACCACCTTGACGTCGAGGTTCTGCTCCACCGCCACCGACATCTCCTGGGCGGTCATCACGAAGCCGCCCTCCCCGGCCACACACCAGACCGCCTTATCGGGGCGGCCGACCTTGGCGCCCAGGGCGGCCGGCAGCGCGAAGCCCATGGTCCCCGCGCCCCCGGAGTTGATGAACAGGCCCGGGCCCCGGTACTGCCACCAGAGCGCGGCCCAGATCTGGTTCTGGCCGACGTCGGCGACCACGATCGCCTCTGAGCGGCAGCGCCGGTACATCTCCAGGAGGACGTCCTGCGGTTGGAGGTGGCCGTTCGACTTCCGGTAGCGGAGGGGATGCTCCTCGCGCCAGGCCTCGATCTGGGTCAGCCACGCCCGGCGCGACTTCGGGGCCGGCTGGACCAGCGGCAGCAGGGCCTTCAGGGCCCGCTTGGCGTCGGCGACCACCTCGATGTGAGGGCGCACGTTCTTGCCCATCTCGGACTGGTCGATGTCGACGTGGATGAAGGTGGTGGCCCGCGGCGCCCACTCGTCGAGCTTGGCGGTGACGCGGTCGTCGACCCGCATCCCGACCATCATCAGGAGGTCGGCGTTCTGCACCGCCCGCAGGCACCAGCCGGTGCCCATGAAGCCCGTCATGTGCAGCGACAGCGGGTGCACGGTCGGGAAGGCGCCGATCCCCAGCAGCGTGGTGCCGACCGGGATCCCGGTGCGCTCCGCCAGCTCCAGCAGCTCGGCCTCGGCGCCGCTCAGCAGGACGCCGTGGCCGACCAGGATCACCGGGCGCTCCGCCTCGGCCAGCTTCTTGGCCGCCAGCCCGACCGCGGAGAGGTCGGCCTCCAGCGCCGGCCGGTAGCCGGGCAGGTCGACCGCCTCCGGGTACTCGAAGACACCGCTCGCCTGCTGGATGTCCTTGCAGACATCGACCAGGACCGGCCCCGGCCGGCCGGTGGTGGCGATGTGGAAGGCCTTGCGAATCGCACCCGGCAGGTCCTCGATCCGCGTCACCAGGTAGTTGTGCTTGGTGACGGGCAGCGTGCAGCCGATGACGTCCGACTCCTGGAAGGCGTCGCGGCCGACCACCGAGGTGTTGACCTGGCCGGTGATCGCCACCATCGGAACCGAGTCCATGAAGGCGGTCGCCAGCCCGGTGACCAGGTTGAGGGCGCCGGGCCCGCTGGTCGCGAAGACCACGCCCGGCTTGCCGGTGGCGCGCGCATAGCCGTCCGCCATGTGCGCCGCGCCTTGCTCGTGCCGGACCAGGACGTGGCGGATGGCGGGATGCTCGGGCAGCCGCTGGTAGATCGGCAGGTTGGCGCCGCCGGGGTAGCCGAAGACCACGTCGACGCCCTCCCGCTCGAGGGCGGCGAGGACCATGTCGGCCCCGGTCATCACGCGGGTCTCGGGTTTGGCTTCGATCATTTCTCTCTCAAAAAAACGGAGCCCCCGCATTTGCTTGCGGGGGCTCGCGTCGCGAAGAGGGTGGTTCTCTTACTGGGGTGCGCGCGGCCCCGCCCTAAGGAGGGCAATAAGGTCGAGGCGTACAAACGACAGGCGAGGTGACACGACCGGTGCAGCTTAGGCGCGGCGGGCGAGGTCGTCATAGTGAAGCGTCCACAAAGTGGGCGGTGCCACCCCGTGGCTCGGCTCCAACCCGGCTCTGCGCCGTGAGGGTACATTAGGCCGCCGATGCCCCGCACCCTGGCGGGCAAGATCTGGGACCAGCACGTCGTCCGCTCGGCCCCCGGTGAGCCCGACCTCCTCTACATCGACCTCCACCTCGTGCACGAGGTGACCTCGCCGCAGGCGTTCGAGTCGTTGCGTCTCAACGACCGCCCGGTGCGCCGCCCCGACCTCACGATCGCGACCGTCGACCACAACAACCCGACCCGAGGCGGCTACGAGGCGGCCGAGGAGACCTCGCGCAAGCAGATGGACGCGCTCAAGGAGAACTGCGCGTGGGCCGGCATCCAGCTCTACGGGCTGGGCTCGCGGCGGCAGGGGATCGTGCACGTGATCGGCCCCGAGCTGGGGCTCACCCATCCCGGCAAGACCATCGTCTGCGGCGACTCCCACACCTCCACGCACGGCGCCTTCGGGGCGCTCGCCTTTGGGATCGGCAGCAGCGAGGTCGAGCACGTGCTGGCCACCCAGTGCCTGTGGCAGCGGCGGCCCCGCGACCTGGCGGTCGACATCGAGGGCGAGCTGCCGATCGGGGTCACGGCCAAGGACCTGGTCCTGGGCCTGATCGCCAAGGTCGGGAT